>VXPE01000141.1 GCA_009839745.1 Candidatus Poribacteria bacterium | reverse complement strand
GCTGCCTTTCGACAAGGCAGCTTGAATATCATAATATTGTCCAAACTTTAGTAATATATTATACCACGTGGATAAAAAGGTTGTC
Organism: Candidatus Poribacteria bacterium; assembly: GCA_009839745.1. NCBI lineage: Bacteria > Candidatus Poribacteria > Candidatus Poribacteria bacterium. The sequence goes on along the minus strand of VXPE01000141.1, from coordinate 17,346 downwards.
AAGGAAAAAATGGAAATAACGGAAATAACGGCTTTTTTGGTAAAAATACGCGCCTCTGTTTCTCACTTTTAGCGGTATTCAAAGCCTGTCGTTTAACGGTGCAGTGGAGACCGAATACGACGCGGGGGACGGCGTGCTTTGTGGGCGGTGAGAGAGGCGGTGTGCAGGCGTGTGAGCGGTGTGGACGGCTGCAGGGCGTGGGCTGGTAACGCCGGGGCGGATGCTGTGGCGTGTTTTTCGGTTTTCAAGGGGGTGTCAGGTTCAGAGTGGGTACCGAGACGAGCGCGTGTCAAAAGCAGTGTGGCGTTTGGAATATCAGGAGAGTATCAACCACAGAGGGCGTTATTGGAGGGGCTTGTAGGCGATTCTGCGCGTTTTTCGTTGGTAGGTAGATTTGCTAAATTCCACTTTCAAACTACAGCATTCCTTGCTCTTTTAATGTGACAATCAGCTCTGCTTGTGTTCCTGTACCTTTGAGTGAGTTGCAGTAATTACAGAGAAGTTGTAGATTTTCTTCGTGGTCTGTGCCACCTTTTACCCGCGGAGTGATATGGTCTACGGTGAAGTTTTTGAATGGGAAGTGTTCGCCACACCCCTTACAAAGCCCTTCCTGCTGTCCGTAGAGTGTATGTTTGTGTGTCCGGTAGTTTGGCAACTTCCCACTGCGTTTGGGAATGTCGTCGCGACTGATAACTTGCCCGAAAAAACTGACTTCCTTTTCCAATCGGGTTCTGACTAACTGAATGGCTCTCGGTGATATGTCAATGCCTATCCACTGCCTACGCAACTGCTCGGCTGCTACGCAAGTTGTGGCACACCCGCAGAAAGGGTCAAGGACTATATCCCGTTCATTAGAGGAGGTTTGGATAATGCGGTGTAAGAGGGCGACGGGCTTTTGGGTAGGATAGCCGGTGCTTTCATTAAAACCTGATTTTAAAGGCGATATATCTGTCCACCAATCAGGTAATTGTGCGCCGCGTTTTACGTCTAACCAGACTTCGTTTAAATCCTCTGGTATCCCTTTTAATTTAGCGAATACACCGGGGTTAGATTCTCGCAAAGCCGCGTATGTTATCTGATTATTTTTATCAAAATACTTTTGATAGCGTTTTCGAGTGCTTTCTGCGATTTCACCCCTTTGGGCATTGTGTGTCCAAGAGTGAGATTTTGAATATGCTAATAGTGTATCGTGTTTCTTTTTAAAGTATTGTGTGGTTCTACTGCCAATATCACGATAGCACCAAATAATTTCATTAAGAAAATTACTTTTTCCCCAAATGCTATCCATTAGCATTTTGAGGTAATGGCTGGCAGTCTGGTCACAGTGTAGATAAATACTTCCAGTCTCTTTCAGCACCCGTTTCATTTCAAGCATACGAACTGCTATCATAATCAGATACGACTTCATACCCTTGCCGTGTGTCACTTCACTGGCATGGATAGCCTGATATAACGCCGGTTCACGCTCTGCAATTTCCCCGTGCCAAGCGTTGTCAACGTCTGAAAGTGTCCAAGTATCCTTGAAGGCAGCCCCTGCTGCCTCGCTACCTATCGGGGCAGAATAATTGCGATTGGAATTAAAGGGCGGGTCCAGATAGATAAGGTCTACTGACTCGGTGTCAATACCTCGTAGAATATGGAGGTTATCGCCTTCGAAGATGGTTCGGTTTTCTACGTTCATAACTACCTTTCTTCTGGGATCCGCTTAGTGACGTTGGGCATGGCATTTCTTACACAGTGCCTGGAGATCTTCTAATTGTTCTTTGCCGATATTATCATAATGCTTGTGATGCACTTGTTTGGCTTCGTTCTCACATCCCTCAGCCTCACAAATAGGCTTCAATTCCACCTCTATAGACTCTATCACACGACCATATTTGTCCACAGAACGCTTTATCACAGGGTTTTCAGGAATACGCGGTCGCATCGCACCTTTCATCATCGCACGATGTATTACCGCATCACGCTTGCGTTTCCATTCGTCAGAACGCAAATACTCACTCTTATATGCGCGTTTGTTGTAATTCAGATACCTATGCCAGTTCGTAACAGCACCAGACGGATGAACTACGATTTGTAAGAGTTGATTCAATTCGTTCGTTGGAAGTGCCAAGAAAAGGTGTAACGCCCTGTTAAAATGAGGGCATTCTAACAGTTCAGATGTCTGGCACATAACACCTGCGTTTCCTGAGAATTCAAGAAGATAGACTAACACTTTTGGGTGAATTTGTTGTAAATGCATTTGCTGTCCTCTCTTAAGTCCAAAAATACTTATTATGTTATTTATACATGTTGGTTTTCCAGTCTCCAGTCTTTTTTCCCTTTGCTACAGTGGGAGGGTGGCACTTCACGCATCGGAATGCTCCTTTGAAATAGATTGTTATTGTATCACAATCTTGGTTTAGAGAGTGGTCTAAATTTCCGATGGCAGTACAATCAGCGTTATACAAATTAAACTTTTTTTCACAGATTCACTCCACACCGATTTAGTTTTCGGTCAGATAGGGAGTAAAATCCGTGAATTTAATTCCATCTGGGCTAGGTGATTCAGCTGTGTCAGCGTACCATATCTTATCAACTCCTGACGGGAGACCTCTTGGGTAAGTCTCTCGTATCGCGTTCAGTAACTTCCTTCCATGGGGATCCATAAGGGCAATATCATTATTTTCAAGGAGAAGTACCGTTGTTTTCCCTGTGCCTTGGTATTTCGCGAGTTTCTCGGCCCTATTATCAAGTAGTTCCTTGAGGCGTTCCGAAAGAGAGGAGTCGTTCGCTTCAAAAAGCCCGAAGCAAACGCCTGACCGAGAGGCACTTTCCTTAATTACATGGAACCGGAAGGGAATCCCAGGAACGTTGTTAATCCAATGAAGACAAGTTGTTAAACGTGGGTTCTTTTTCTCTTGGTTAATCCAATGAGAGCCATCTGTTAAACGTGGGTTCTTTTTCTCTTCATTGATCCAGTCTATGAATGCCTGGCGAATCTCTCTCCAATTTTGTCTTTTGGTGGTGGCAACGTAAATAGGTTTTTCAACCGCTTCACCGTACCAGATTTGATTAATTCCGGACGGCAGTTCTTCCGGATAAGCCTTCCGTATCGCTCCCAGTATTCTATCGTTCATAAGGGCAGGATCATTGATCTCAATGAGAAGGACTGTAGTCTTCGTATTGCTTTGATCTTTCGCGAGTTTCTTCGCGCTTCTATCAATCAGCTCCTCAATGCGCTCAGGAAGAGTGGAGTCCTCCGGGTTAATGAGAGCGAAAAGAATGTCTTTGGGAAGTTCATTTCCTTCGATTACGTCGAACTGGAAAGGAATGTCAGGAACGCCGTTAAGAACACGGCAACCGTCTGCTAAGGAAAGATTAACTTCACCAATCCGATTCTTAAATACTTGGTGAATTTCTCCCAAACCTCGTTTTTCGGTGATACTAATATAATTTTTCCTGATGGCCCCGTAATCAAAGGTGATGCTCAAATGAAACGAGAGTTGATCGGCGAATTCTTCCTCAAGTCCCTCGGTAACTTTACTGAACCAATCGGCATTGCGGCGTTGATTCGGGAGTGTGTCAATACTTGTGTGCTCAATAGCAAAGTCCCCGGCAATTGCATCTATGTCAGAAGACGTTCTATTCTCCTTATCAGGATACCGATCAATCCTGAGTTCTGGATAACCATGTTCCTGCAAATATCCTATGAATGCATCAATGACATCGTAATCTTTCATAAAATTTGGATTACCTTTTTCGCATTGTAAGACGGTTTTCCGCTTTGTTTTCCATGCTTCTGATACCATTTCATAAAAAAATCCTTGCGAGAATGTCCTTAAAACGCACCGTTTCCAATCCGTTTTCAATCTACTACAGTCCTATCGTTAAAATCAAGTGTAAATTCACCGTCGTGATCACCATTCATGGAATCTTTATAAGTAACAGTAATAACTACAGGTTCAGATCGTTTTTCGCTTACAACGCCCATCAAATTGATTAGATTGTGTTCTTTCTTATGTCCAGGTGCAAGAGCATCAATTCCATGGCTGATAAAATCAGCACTATTCAGACAAATGTATTTTCCAATTCTATAACAAACATCCCCTCCAAACACCACATGACGGGCAACTCCAGAACCTACATTTTCCACACAAATATTCATTCCGTAAACAGCCATAGAAGTATTGGGTTTTCGGTATAAACGTAGATAAACAACAATTTCAGGTTTGTAGGTAGCTTTTAGTAGAGAATCCGTCAGCCGGACGTACCGCCATGTGATCAATGCAAGAACAATCGTAGCAGTTGCTGTTAGGAATGGGGAAACTGCGCTAACTATTGTGCTTATATTTTCCCTCTCACTGTCCCCATTGGCGGGTTGTCCGGCGTTGTAAAACAAGAGGGAATATACAACGACACCTATGAATACAACAGCCGTGATGGTGTAATAAATTATGTTGTCCTTGGAGGTCATACGATTTCTGCGGTTTAGGTGATTTCGTCAGCGGCCTCGGTTTATGTGCGTAGGCTGGAGGGGTCATACCCGCATCGTTTGAGTTCTAAAAAAAACATTTCGTCTGTTATGTTTTTCAGAGCGAAGGCGGCACCGCTCTGTGAAAACTTGTATAACGCCCGATCCAGTGTCCGCATACACACGCCATGACACTCGGCTTTCGCTTGGCAGAATTTGATATATTTCCGCCAGAAGGGAGCATCATATTTAACCTTCCTGTGATCAATCCCGATGGAGCGAAGCGCGTGTTTGTCGAGAATCGGGTAATCGTAATCGCCGTCGTCATAGAGGTGTAAAATCACCGACCCAACCGACTCTCTAACACCGACTATATCTGTTAACTTTTTGAGTTTCTCCCAGTCATCGCCGGGACGAAACACCTCTGCGGTAATCTTTTCAACATTACCGTCAGGGTTATCCTTTATCAGGCTTGGAAGCGTATGACGTTTCCAGCCTCCCATCTTCATCAATTCACATCTCGTGAGATAGCCGCCGGGAGTCTCGTGGGTCTGGCGTGCCTTTACGTTTTTTCTGATTTTGATGACATCTTTCTCTTTCTGTTTCCGCTTTGGCTTTTGATCTTCAGTGTAGCGATCTGCCCAGTCAAGAATTTCTTTCTGGTTCGTAAATGGGAATAGCATTTCGTATTGTGATGTCATAAAGTCTTTCCTTTCTTCCGATGTCTTGAAAATAGCACCGTCTTGCTATTCTCAATATCTCACTATACTGCAGTCTCACTGCCTCGTAGAATAAAACATTCCGAAGAAGATTTCTTCATAATATGACAGTTCTGCATGGAGAGGCAGTTCTGTTTCTTTATTCTCTAACTCGTCGTAGAACTTCCTATCGATGTATCCGGCGATAATGTGCCATTGCGGTGTGCGCTGCCGTTGTGGTCTTGAAATAATGGATCCTGGGGTGCTTCTTGCAATAAGTCCGCGGTCAGTGCCTACTGCCCGATAGGTATTTGTGTAAACGACAGTATCTTCATTTTTCCAAAGCATACCGCCATCTTCAAGGGTTTCAGTAGGATCGCCAAGTGTGTCAAGCAGATTTTGACGGAACACGCTATTTGGATCGGTTATCGCTACAGGTGTCTCTGTCAGATACCCGGCTGCGCGAAGGCGATAAATACCATTGTGGCTGCCAAAACAATAGACGAGCGAGACGGGTATGGATTCATATCGAGTTTTGTAAACCAACGCGCCACCGGTGTTTGATTTGATACGCATTCCTTTTTCTTTCGTTAGCACGGATGCCTTTGTACTACCCCACCAGACTTGTCTAAAGTGTGGGGTTGCCGTGAGAGAATTTTCTATTGTATGAATGCAACTGGAGATCAAAGCACAGAAAATAAAAATGATTGCGATTTGGATCGCTTTTCTTTTTTTCATAAAGTTGTCCTTGTGTTATCCGATTTTGACGATCTCCGCTGTCGGCTCCTCATCCCGAAGTCTGGATCATCCTTACATTCCATATTGAAAAAGTTTGTTCGATATCTCCATCTGGAATCTCATGCAGGTTCATTAATGAATATAATCGGCGTGTATTCTCTGGAAGCCATCCAGAGCCTGGGTTACGCACGAACGGATTTTTATTTTTTGTATTTGTAGGAACAGATGCCCCGTCAATGTAGCGATCATCCATTAATTTTTCATACTCTCTGCTAATAGAATAAAAACTTGTCTGCATGTCTTGAGGCATTTGTCCTTCATCATCTATAGGATCAATCTCTACTTCATGATCTCCGTAAAGCACTATAAGTCTTATTATACATAATTGCCGCCACGATACTGATTCTATTGCCTCAAAATATGAAAAAGCCGTTGCTTGATCTATATCAGCATTAGATGTTAAGCAAATATTTACCCAGAATTTAGCAATATGCAGACTTTTTCTTTCCTCAGAGTCGTTGCTAATTTCTCTTATGGTTTTCTCCAATAATCGGAATGAAATGCGATTGTTCAATACTTCATTTTCCGCGAACCAATCATTTCTCAAGGGGTCGCCTTGATCGACTTTTTCACGCATATCTTTTGACATCAGTTCCCAATTACGTTCAATACGCTCTTTTACGCGACTGGCAAGATAGTTATAAGTCAATTTAGCTGTCTGGGTAGCAATTATTTTGGGTATTGTTTCTAAAACGGGTTCCAGATCCACTGTTATTCCTCTTTAAGTAGTTATCCGATATTGACTCATGATCCTGGTGTGTTTTCATTGGATGGCACGCTTTCCAAGACGGCAACCGACTAATCTGATGATTTCGCAGATGTATCCCACTCATCGGCATACCCCATAAATTCCACGATCAGGGGTGGTCTCAGCGGGACGCTATTGTCATTTATCAGAGGCTCGGTTGAAAGAACAATATCGAGTCCTGGGATGTATCCGTGTTCAAGAAGATGGTCAATATCTGCTTCTGTGAGTAGATAGAGAGAAGGCGGACGCGGCGGGGAATCATCATCTCGGAATTGATTAAAGAACTCAGTCCTGTCATCTTGAATACTTAAATCAAACTTAATAAGTCTGTCAAGTTGAGACCGCATTTCCGCTTTAGAACCGGGCATTATGTTTATTGTATGACCGTTGTTCATTGCTCTTAACTGATGTTCTCGTCTCTCTAAAGCCCGCTCATCTTCGGACATTTCGGGTTCGTTCCACCATTCTGTGTGCATTGATGAATCTCCTTTCTGAAACTAAAAAGCACTAAACTTACTGATTATTCATTGTTATCAAAGGCGCGCGCATTCCATCGTGTTTTTCGTCTGGATCATCATTTTTAGTAGTCATCAGAATTTCCGCTTGGGTACTCATGATAATATTTATCAGAGACCACAGAATTCTTTTTCTTTGGCGGAGGTTTTTCCCATTGAAACCTTACCTGCCAATTGTAAATGCGCATGTAACCACAATTTAATTTATCAGCGGTCGCTTGTATTGCTTTGTGGCGTTTCAAACCTTCAGCGCGTTTATCGAGATAAATCTGCTTGGCTCGTTCTATGAAGTTACCGCTATCGTGCTTAATGTCACGTGTTGTTTCTGGATTATCCAGTCGTCTTGTACCTTTCACAGTGTTTTCGCTCCTTTTGTTTTCAGGCATTCAACACAAATTCCTGCTGGATTGGGTCGGAAGGGACTTTGTTTTCCAGATAAAGGCAATCTGTCCTATTAGTATCTATGATTTGTCCTCTGACAAACGACGATGTTTTCTTCGTGCATCGTTTTAGATGTTTCGCCTGCAATATTAGAAGGGCTGTTCTTCTTCGGCATCCGTTTGTTCGGTATATTTCTGACGATGGTAGTCTTGTGTAGAAAACCGTGCTGACGAAAGGCATCAACAACAAATTCGTCCGTCGGTAGCAGAACTCCCTTGACTCGGCGATTCCCAACGACATAGCATATTGTGGCGTGCGGCGAACAGACGTGTGCTATTGAATTGATGCTACGCTCAAGGTCGATGTAAAACGCAGACACTTCCTCGGCTCGCTTCTCATCAACCGAACGGATTTTCTCAACAGCCGACGATACTGGAGAGTTGGTCAATGTGTCTTTTGAACGAAGTCCGCCCATTGCGAGTTTGTCAACTTTACGAGCATTGGGTAATCCGATCCACTCTGCTGCGAGCCGAGAAAATTGCCCATACGCGACGGTGGTCTGCGAGTCCCCATAAGGAGGGGATGTCATCACTATATCATACCCCGCAGGTGGATGCGGTGTTGGGAGTTCACCTTGAACGGTATTTGCCATAGATACCGATACTTTTACATTTTTTCGTCTTTCAAGGTAGGATGTCAACCCCTGCCGATTTCTACGCAATTTCTTAGTAAAGATGCCTAAAACGTCAGGCTTGAAGTCTTTAAGTTTGTTCGTAGGCATACGATATAATTTAAACTCGCCATTCCGGGTATAGGATACCTCTCGAACGGTTTCTGAAAAAGCAACGAGTATGAAGTTCTGGATTGCTTTATCGCTTACATGGCTAATCCGAGCTCGGAGATAGGCGAGAGTTCTGATAACTTCATCAGAGAACCAATACGTCAGATTTAGGATGTTGGGAATCGGAGCATCAGGGAGATCACTTTCTTGGTATTCAACTTGAAAGAGATACTTGTTTAATTCGCTTAGCGTTTCGTCTAAGGCGGACAAACAAACTGGTGTTGACTTGGCAGTCGCTATCAGACGCACGAGGGGATTAATGTCACATCCGACGCTGTGCATACCGAAGAGAGACGCCTCAACGAGAGAAGTACCAGTGCCACAATAGGGATCGAGAAGCCACCCGTCTTCTCTGCCGTATTCTTTAATCAGTTTCCGTGCGATCTGCGGGATCATCATCGCGGGGTACGTGTGGAAACAGTGGGTGTACTCTTTGGTATCCGCCTCTCGAAAGTCCCACGATTCGTCTTTATATTTCTTCAGATTCAATACACTCATAGCAGTCTTTCCGTATTATTAAAGCATGAATCCCAGTATCGTCGATGCAGTCTAAAAGCAGTTCCGTGATTTCTAACGACCCCATTTTGGGCTATATGCATTCTGAGGTCAACGACTATAGGACCGTTCTGAATATATTCTAAGAATTTTTGCACGATGATACCCGTTAGTAAATATGCCTCTTTATACCAAAATTCTTCCTGTTCGCCTGATTTACGACTCTGCGCCTCAACCAACAGCACATTCGAGAATTTATTTTCCAAATGCTGTCATTGAAAGTGAACATCGTCAACAGACTGGGAGACTTAATTCTTCTGCTTTTCAGTTCTATATTTCCCGAGTCAGAATACCTTAGATTATTTTCTGCAACGCCAAGTGAGGTTTCTTTGAGTTCTATCCCCAAGTCAGGAGACCTAAGATTATTTTCCGCAACTCCGAGTAAGGTTTCCAGTGTATAGCCGATGCCAGTGTTCCCTTTTCGCAGTGAAACGACATAGCCCATCCGGTTAATATCAGAGAGTTTTTCTTTTAACTGGGGTATATTCATTGAAGAACCTCAATCTATTGTCATTGTGATTTTCCGATTATCAAGAGAAATCAGAAAAAGATGAAGCGTTTTTTCTTTTTAGGTTTTAGGGAATCGTGTCCCGGGGGTGGCTCTGTAAATGGTTCGCCACGTGCTTCGGCTTCAAGGACTGTTTCGGCGGCTCAAGGGTTGACCATCCGCTGTTGTTTAAGGGTTTCGATTTCCTGTGTAAGCGTCTCGATTTGTTGTTTTTGTTCGCGCATAGTTTCTTCAAATATCCGCTTTTCTTCGGGAGTGATTTCTCCCATAACTTCTTCAACAAGTGCTTTTATGTTTTCGCGAGGTGAGGTTTCCCTTGCACTCCGCCATGCCATGATAATTTGTGGGATTGCTATAGCAGCAACAATAAGTGCAATCAGCCCACATACAACGTAGGTCAAAATCGTTATTTGCTTCTGAACACCCTCATTTTTGATATTCGTATGCTCTTTCATCCGGTTTTCAGAATCCTTGATTTTCCCGTCAACCTTCTCAATAACACGCGCTTCTGATTCATTTACAATCAATCGAATTTTATTGAGGTCTGCCTCTGTCAATTCGGCAAGAGCCGGCATTGCAATAGCACAGAATAGAAATGAAAAAAGAAAAATCGTTTTCATGGAAATCTCACGCTATCACGCATTTATCCCCTATCAAGTGGGAGGCAGACACGTCCCCAAGCGGTGACGCCGATTAGGTCTACCCACGTGATATAGATAGTATAGCGGTTTATAGAGGTTTTTTCAAGAAGAAAGTGTGGAAAGTTTCAATCTAAAGCGGCTCAGTCCTACCATACATCACCGCTAATAAATATCTGCTTGCAAGCGTTACTGAAATAGTATATCATATACGTGTGAAAATTTAATCCCTTTTACCGCTCAGAAAACTAAAAAATTATACAACACAGCGCGCCAGGAAAGAAATAGGAAACCTCTTTATGCGACATAACCTCTTCGTCCCGAATAAAATGCCTTACGCCAAAGGAAAAAACCGTCCAAATGTCCCGTGTATTCTGTGCGCAATTGTCGAGAAAAATGATAAAGTCCAACGGCTTGAGGTCCATCAAACCGAACGCTTTACCATCTCGCTGAACCTCTATCCTTACAGTCCGGGACACCTCTTAATTTTTCCGAATCGGCATGTGCTTGACGTCCGGGAGTTGAATCAGGAAGAGGTTCAAGAACTGCACGAACTGCAATGTCTCTGTTTCGAGGCACTCACGTGTGCTTATCAGCCGCGCGGCTTCAACGTCGGCTATAACATGGGAGATGCCTCGGGTGCAAGTATCGCGCATTTTCATCTACACGTTGTTCCACGATATCCGCGTGAATTGGGATTCATGGACGTTATTGGCGGTGCGCGTATCATCATCGAAGATCCGAACGCTACACAGAAGAAACTGGGACAGATATTTCAGGAACTGACAACCGAAACCTATTCAAGAAAGGAAACATAGAATGAGTAATCCCGCTTATGATATTTTAGCTGAAACGTTAGAGAAACAGGGCATTCAGGTAGAGGCTATCAAAGCCCATCTGAAGCAGCAACACATCGAAACGCCGTCATGGGGTTACGGCAATTCCGGCACTCGGTTCGGTGTTTTTGAACAGCCTGGGGCAGCCCGAAATGCCGCCGAACGTCTGGAAGACGCAGCGACCGTTCACCGTTTCACCGGTATCGCCCCGACCGTAGCACTCCACATTCCGTGGGACAAGACGGACGATTGGGGAGCATTGAAACAGTATGCTGCGGATGTCGGTATCGGCATTGGCGCAATCAATCCGAACGTCTTTCAGGATCAGGCGTATAAACTCGGTAGCGTCTGCAACCCGGATGCCGATATTCGCCGACTTGCGATAGATCACATGCTGGAATGTGTTGACATCATGGAGAAAACCGGGTCAGATCTGCTTAGTTTGTGGTTCGCAGACGGGACGAACTTTCCCGGACAGTCGAACTTCAGGAAACGCAAGCAATGGATGGAGGCGGCGTTAGCCGAGGTCTACGATGCACTTCCAGATGCCACCCGTATGCTCATCGAGTATAAGTTCTTTGAACCCGCATTCTACCATACCGATCTCCCCGACTGGGGAACCGCCTACCTCCTGGCAACGAAACTCGGTGAGAAAGCGCAAGTCCTCATCGACTTAGGGCATCACCCACAAGGCACGAATATTGAGTTCATCGTCGCCTACCTGATTGATGAAGGCAAACTCGGTGGGTTCCATTTCAACTGCCGGAAATACGCAGATGATGATCTGACAGTCGGTTCTATCAATCCGCAAGAACTCTTCCTGATTTACACCGAACTGGTCGCCGCAGAACTCGATCCGAACACGGAAACCGACATCGCTTACATGATCGATCAGAGTCATAACCTGAAACCGAAGGTAGAAGCGAGTATCCAATCCGTGTGCAATTTGCAAAAGGCGTATGCAAAGGCACTGCTCGTTGATCGGGAGGCACTCGTCGCTGCGCAGGATGCCGCCGATCTGGTTGAAGCAGAATCTATCCTCCAACGCGCTTATGAAACGGATGTAAATCCGCTGGTGGAGCAGGTCCGTTTGGAGATGGGACGCGATCCACATCCGTTGACGGCGTATCGGAAGAGTGGTTATTACGAGAAGATTAGTGTCGCTCGTGTGGGTGGCGAAAGCCAAGGCTGGGCATAGGCACGGTTGAAACAGTCTCAAACTCGGTAGGCGCGGTTTCTAATCGCGCCTTTCTTATGGAAAATCATGAAAAAATATGACCAAGATTAAAATCGGAATTATCGGTTCGGGTGGGATGGCACGGAATCACCTCACACGCTTTGCTTCAATTATAGATGCCGAAATCGTGGCGATCGCCTCCAGAAACGAACAGACAGGCACTCAACTCGCCAAAGAACACAAGACAGCCTTTATACCCGAATGGCAACGTCTTGTTGAACGCGAAGACATAGAGGGTGTCGTCATCTGCACCCACAACGACAGTCACGGTGAGATGACACTCGCGGCGTTGCGATCAGATAAACACGTTTTCGTGGAGTATCCGCTCGCCAGTGATGTCGGCGAAGGAGAAGCCGCACTGCAGCTCGCAGAAAAGCGGGGTCGTGTCCTTCGGGTATCGCATCCGGAGGCAGTCTCCAACACCCACAAAGCCCTCAAGCAAAAAATAGGCAAACTCGGCGATCTGCTGCTCACCTCTTTCGTGCGTCTCACACCCGGTCGCGGTGCGCGTCCTGAGATACTCTTCAATCTGCCGGTGTCAGGAACCCCCGCGCACTTTTTCATCTATCATATCTATCCGATTGTGGATTTCTTCGGGGGTGCTGCGTCCGTTAAAAGGAATGCTGTCTACGAAGGGTTAAGGGAGAATGGACAATACGACGGGTTTGTTAACACGCTCAGTGTTGAATTCAAACGCGGCGGTATCGGACAGTGGACCTGGGCAGGTGGTATCGCTATTAACGCCGCCGAAGAACACGAGCGATACGTCCTCACCGAAGGCACCATTAGCGATGCGGGTGGCGAGTGGCACTGCACAACCCCTTCTGGTGTGACACCGCTCTCCATACCGGATTCACCGCAACAAACGCTCCAAGAGTTATGGTTCTCCGAGATCCGAGGGGCTGCTGATCAGCCTCCGAATTTGGAAGATGCAGCGGTTGCATTAGAGGCAATCCGTATCAGTCTTGGGTTTGAAGAATAAGTGTAGGGGGGTGGAGATTTTCTGTTTCCAGAGGCTCAATTGAAAGTCTGCATCCAAATGCGTTAAGAATGGTTCTGAGTGTGTCAATCGTTAAAGCCTTATCGCTTGATAATTCTTCCGAGAGCATTTCCGGCTCAGCGTTAATTCTTTTGGCAAGTGCTGATATGCCTCCCTCCGCCTTGGCAACAGTTTGAAGTGCCAACAGAACGACTCGCAGATCTCCAAAAGTTTGGTATTCTTCCATAATTGCTTGGAGATAGTCCTTCACCCCTCCCGGATCGGAAGCGAGGCGTTGAACCATATATTCTCGCCATGTTCCTGAATCTCTCATCGTTGTGTCTCCTTGTATTCCCGCCAATAGTTTTTTGCACGTGCAATATCCTGTGCCTGTGACGATTTGTCCCCGCCACAAAGTAAGAGAACAATCATGTTATCTATCTCACCAAAATAGATACGGTAGCCTGGACCGAAGTGGAAACGCAATTCAAAGATACCACCGCTACCGCGAACAGGTTTACAATCGCCAAAATTGCCTCCGCTTTCAATGGATTCAATTCGTGCAAGAATTCGGTATCGAGTTCGTTGATCTCGTATGGATCCAACCCATTCGGTGAAAGGTTCACTGCCGCTTGGGGTGCGGTAGCGTCGTATTTCCCGTGGATATGCCTCATGCATGGTTAAATCTTAACTCTTCAAAGGAATTCAGATATAAATCATTTTACTACAAATTTGCTATCTTTAGCAAATTATTTTCCTTCATATTATGCCAATGTTTGCTGAAACCATACGACCGATCTGGAGATGACCGCTTGCTCCCATGCAACCGTATTGAAAGTATGATCGGCTTTATCAACGATCTCAAGTTCCGTCAGAGCCTCGCGTCCGCGCATCAATTCGTAGTAACGTCTGCCGTGAGAGACCGGCACGACATCGTCACGGCTGCCGTGAATCACGAGGAGCGCGCCTGTAAATTGCTGGAGGGTAACGGAAGGGGATATATCGGGGAGTTCTTCATAGAACGCTTTCCCGACGATGTTTGGGTTTAACTGCGCGATTTCCTCTGGTGTCAGTGTGTTCTTGTCTCTCTCCAATATTTCCTGTTTTCGGTCTGGTGGATCGTCCGAGAGCGGTGCCCACATCACCGTCGATTTCACGCGCGCATCTTGCCCGGAGACACACGCCGCAACACACCCTCCCATGCTCAATCCCAAAATGCCGATGCGTTCAGGGTCTACCCCTTGCATAGCGGTAAGCACATCAACGGACTTGACGGCATCCGAAATCTCGCCACCGATCGTCATCTCCGAGAAATCGCCTGCACTGTCCCCGGAACCCCGAAAATCGAACCGAAGCACATAGAACCCGATAGCGGCGAGCTCCCGCGCAGTTTTGACGAATATCCGGTGCGGCTCAACTTTCGTTCCCGTGAATCCGTGAAAAAAGGCAACTGCCGGGCACGGTGTTTCGTAACCTGTTGGTGAATGCAGTATTCCGTTTATCTGCTGTCCTTGATTGTAAAATACGATCGGTCTTTCTGTCATATCTTTCTTTTCCTTTGCGAGGTTCACTCTCTATTTGACGCCAAAGCCCTCTGGAAATCCTCTGGATTTTCTGCAAATTATACCATACATCTGCAATGCGAAACAAATTTTTACCCAGCGGCATTTATAGTAGATTTCGGAATAATGTTCCAAAATGTTACGTTCTTATAACATTTTTAAATTGGCATTTCTGTGGGCGTTTCGGCTGGGAATCCACAGATGGCGAATGACTCATCGCTGAGATTGTACTCCTGCATATATCGCCAAATGATTCAGTTCTGTAGATGCTTGTAGATGGGGGTATCAGCCTCAAACACACGCTGCGCCGCCACAGACAACTTTCCTTGGGCCGCGGTCTGTTCCACCCAATGGGTGGGAATACCATTTGTCCACTTTTCCGGTTCTGCATCCGGGTCGGGCGTTCGATACGCCATAAGGAGTCCCCACCGAGTCGTCGTCCCCGGCTTTCGATAACCCACATAATGCGGCATATGATGGACAAAGGACACCATGCTTCCAGGCGGTAGCGAGAGGTGTACAATTTCTAAGGGTTTCCGTGTAAAGGCGTGGATCTTACCCTTCAACCACCCTGCTTGCATGGCAGCGTCATCATCGGGTCGTTCTGTGCTCCATTTGTACGGAATGCGATAGAGATGCGCTCCAGGAATAATTGCAAGTTCTCCACCATCTTCGATGGTTGCCCCTTCTGGATAGCACAGCGTCCGAATACACTGTCGTTTTAGAAATTCAGTGGTCAGGGCGTTTCCAGTCCCAATGGGGTCCTCAACTTCGTACTGCCCATCCCGATACTGATGTGCATGCCATCGACGCCCTTTTGAACCGATCGCCCGGTTGAGCATAAAACAGTGGTCAAGTATGAATCTGTCCCCGAAAAGTTTCGTGAAGAGTGCCATCATTTGCGGGTGAGCACTGGTCACATCCATGATAAAGTCGTCATATCCGGCGGGGAAGTATTCCGGCATAACACCTTGCGACTCGAATCCATGGGTGACCAACGCCGCTCCCGGTCCGAATAGCCCGTAGGTGTGCATATATCGACGCAACTCAGCGGTTCTGAGGAAACCCGGCATTTGCTCTGAACCTCCACAGCATGCTGCCAAAAACTCCGGTGTGATTTGTTCCGGTAAAGGCGAAGGAAATCCCCGCGCCTGAAAATCGATAGCACTCCATTCCGTATCCATGAGGATCACATCGTTCATCTGCTGTAATTTCTGCAAGCTGGCTGTCCACCGTTTGCGGGCAGCGTCGGTCAGTATCCCTTCCCACACCCAATATCCATCGCGCTCAAACGTAGCACGATCAAACGCCTGAAGCACTTCCGATCGTAACAGATCGTCCACACGGTTTTCCGGGGAACAGTTATGCGTAGATAATGTATCCATTCACGCCTCCTTACTCGTCAATTCCCATTTTTCTAACGCGCCCTGCCTTGATATCAGCACGAACTTTCTGCGCCAGTTGGGCAAGCTTATCTTATGATTCTGAAAAAGCCTTGTCCCAGAGCCGCGCATCTTCTAATTCTTCGAGAATCACAGCAGCGATAGCATCTTGTTTTTCCGGCGGTAGTTTGTGAACCTCGGTAAGCACTTTCTCAAGAAGTTGCGTCATGATCCTTCCTTCCTGGATTATAATGTGGAATTCGCAGTTAGCACAGCCCGTTTCCAACGACATTAAGAATATCATAAAATTGAGGGTAGGACAACTGAATTTATCTTAGACCTTATAGAACTAATTGGTAACCTTTTTTCAGAGCCATTGTACTGCCTACGGTTTTTTAGACCATTCTGTAATATAAGATTGTGCTACAATGGCAATCTATTTGAAAAGGAGAATTCCGAGACACATCGTTGAGAAGTTGCGACCCGATTACTCAATGCGAGAGATTTGTGAGGTGTTGGGTTGCAACAAGAGCACCTTCTATTATCAACCCAAGAGCGACCCGTCTGAAGACCTCTTACGAGTTGAAATACAGTAGGTAGCGGCGCAGTATCCCACGTATGGGTATCGGTGTATCACAAAGCTGCTACGGCGTCAAGGATACACCGTCAGGTATAAACGGGGGGTCTCCCGATTAATGAATTGCGCTATTACAAACCTAAGGAGGATATACGCATGAAATATATGCGGTTGTTATTGATTCAATTTGTCCTGCTTGTATTGGGATTGGTCGGTTATTGCATTGCTACTGAGATTGGCTTTGAAGCCGAAGACGCAGATGAAATTGTAGAAATCATGGAAATTTATGAAGATAAGAAAGCTTCAGGCGGTATGTATATATCGGCGGGAAAGGGCGGGGGTGGTCGCCACCCCGGTAAAGCCGATTTCGTGATTAACGTTAGAACACCCGGTCAGTACACGATGTGGGGGCGGGTGATTGCCCAAGATACGGCGAAGGACTCTTTCCATGTCACAGTCGATCAGAAGAAAAGTCCACAACCGGGTGATGCCAACATGATCTGGGATACAGGTCAGCATCAGGAGTGGACGTGGTCACAAGTAAAATGGCGCGAAAAGAATCCGTTGACCTTTGATCTGAAACCGGGGAAACATACCGTTACATTTTGGTCTAGGGAAGGCGATACCCGTTTGGATGC
>VXPE01000140.1 GCA_009839745.1 Candidatus Poribacteria bacterium | reverse complement strand
GAACATATTACCCCTTCTATGAGGTTATGTCAAACATTATTGCGTAAGTCCTATTATAGGTAAGGTGTCATATCCCACAAATAAATAACCCCATCAAATCCACTGCTTGCAAGCAGACGACCATCTGATGAAAAGGCAAGTGATTGAACGTCAGTGGCGTGCCCCCAGAAGGTGACGATATTTTCACCACTCGCAACTTCCCAGAGACGGATGGAGACTTTAGCAGTTCCTTGCCACCATGCGCCAGAAGCCAGGTACTGGCCGCAAGGTGAAAAGGTTAAAGCGAAAGGATACCGACATCCTTGCGGCTGGAGTATTGTCATACAAATCTCACAATTGAAGGCATCCCACAATCGGATTTCTCTATAAAGTCCCCCGGCAATCATTTCACCACATGGTGAGAACGCTATTGTCTCAATTCTGCCGCTTGGTAATTTGCTCGCTTTAAACATTGCGTTGAACGATTCTACTGATTGTTCAATTTCAGATATCTTTCCCTTATACTTTGTGGCATCTAACAATGGCCTTATTGGTAATTTAGCGATTTCGGTGCCATTCTTAACATTCCATAGTCGGGCGGTGCTATCATCAGATGCACTCACAAGTAACTTTCCCTGGGGACCAAACGCCACAGATTTGATACAATCCCTATGTCCAGTGAAATCTTTCAATTTTCTCGAACGCTGGACATCCCACATATAGATATTACCTGCCGTATCCGCGCTTACCAATAGATGCCCTTTAGGACCGAAAGCAACTACACGAACAGGTTTTTGATGTGCTGTCAACTCAGTAATCAATTCACTTTCCTTAACATCCCATATCTTTACGTTTGTGTCATGACATCCGGCGGCAAGCATATCACCGCTATGCGAAAAATCAAGCGAGTGGATTAAAGTGGGTTGTCCATCTGCAAATGTCATCCGTGCACGTTTACATTCAATATCCCATAATATGGCACCATTGTTTATCCAATATCCGGCCGCCAGCGTTTGGCTATCCGGAGAAAATACAACCGAGGCAGGGGAACTGGTATGCTCTTGGAATACCGAAGATATAGATGCATCTTTAGCAGACCACACCTTAAGTTCAATTGGACTGGAAATAGCCAACTGCTTTCCGTTTGAAAACTGTGCGGTAATTATTGGACCGCAATATTCAAATGTATCTAACTTTTTGCTGCGGAAAGCATCCCAAATAACGACTATGTTGTCACGAATTTCTGCTGCGTGTAGTGTACCATCGAGCGAATAGGAAGGATAAATCTTGGACTTCCCGTAATTGGATTCGATGGTTCGTGTGCCTTTGGCAACATCCCATACGTTCAGTAGACCATCTCGACTCCCCGAGGCGATGAAACGACCACAGGGCGAAAAACTAAGGGCATACACCGAAGATGTCTGTTCAGTGAAGCAACTAATTCTTTCTTTATCCTCCATACTCCATATTAAAATGGTATTGTCTGGGCTTGCATAAGCTAATAACTTATTATCTGAGGAAAGGCAGAGCGGATTCATCGGTAAAAAGGTCCCCGGTTTCTTCTCGGTTTCTCTACCGAATCTGAGGGTTTTGGTGCCTGTTTCCAGATGCCATATATGAACAACTCTATTTTTCCCAGAAACGGCGAGGTATTGTTGATTAGGCGAAAAGATCACTTGGGAAACCTGGGAATCAAATTTAAATCCACTTATTTGCTTCCAAGCCTTTATATCCTGAACATCCCATATTTTAATGTCGCCATCCCAATTACCAGCAGCGAGGAACCTACCATCAGGTGAGAAAGCAACGGACGATACTAACCCTCTTTCGGTGTCCCATAATCCGATAGGAGACATCGTCGGGAGTTCATAAAGCCATATCCCTATGCGTGTTCCAACTACAAACAAAGAGCTACCCGACAAAAACGCTATATCATGGACAGGTCCACGACCTAATCGCGCAATAGCACCGTTGGGCAACGCCAAGTCTGTCGCTCTACCGTCGTGGTGCGATATCTGAAAAGGGGTTGATAGTTCCGTCCGTTGCATCAGGATACTAACCTGTTAACAGTCGTTTTGACAACGATATTCTTCCTCATTTTTACAACTTGATGTGCAACCAGCGGAATTAGAATCCGAATGGCAGTTACAATCAGGATGGCATCCGTTTGCTCCACCACACGAAGCACTTGAACTACAGCGCGAGGTAGGACACGTGGAGTTACCGAGACAGGTACACCCGGAACTAACAGTGAGACTGCGTTTAGCACCTCCACAACAATTTTCCAACTCGTCAGCATTACCATCCGGAGTAGCAGTTCGTTTCCCACCACAGCAACTTGCTGCATCCGTTGGTGTAGGAACAAACATATTCACAGCAAGCGTACCAGCGAAAACCAATCCGCCAGCAAGAAGTGAGACGATTAGCACGCGTCCCACAATACTTTTCGTGTTGAAAAAGGTTTTCATTTTTTTCTCCTCATATAGGAAATTGAAGGTTTGCGTCAAATAATGATGCGCAAATGGCAGGAAACTTGCCTGTTCCTGCTACATCAGAACCAATTTAAAAAATAATAACAGAGTTGTGAAAAACAGTCAATCAAAAAAATCAGGCGGTCTGATGCCTCAGGACGGACGCAACGTTGACGATATCGCGCCCCGTTAGCGGGTAAACTCTAAAAAATACAGACCTTGTTGGAGCCATAGGAGGTAATCTGCTCATGAACTATGTTGCAGATGTTATAGGTAACGTGGGTTTGATAAAAGGGGTATGTCTGAAGATGTCGGGTTTCGCTAATGCTCTACCCGACCTACTTAACGTGAGTTTGATAAAATCGGTATGATTTCCTCAGTAGTTTCGAGAAGCAATTTCGGGGTGGAGAACAGAGAAAGGTTCAAGAAGTTGCAGGGGGGGGATTTGAACCCCCGTCCTCCGGGTTATGAGCCCGACGAGCTACCTGGCTGCTCTACCCTGCGGCAAG
>VXPE01000139.1 GCA_009839745.1 Candidatus Poribacteria bacterium | reverse complement strand
ATCTTTGCTGCCCCAAAAAATACCCTGTAGTGTTTGTAATTTCTCCGTTTTATCCTCAATCTGCTTGTTGAGTTTCGTCACACGTACACGATTTTGGTGGTTGCTTAAACTCATCGTATAAACATCGTAAATATCATCACCATATTTCTGATAAAGATTGAGAATACTGGAATAGGAGAGATTAAATTGGCTCTCAATTGGCTCGATCTTATCAGCGACAACGGCTTTAATCTCAGCTGTATCAGCGTAAGCGGGAACAATTTGGGAGTAGACGTAACCGATCGTGTCAATACCGCGTCTGCCTGCCCGTCCTGACATTTGGTGATACTCACGCGCCTTGAGATAGCGAAAACCGATACCATCAAATTTTTCAAGGCTATCAAAAACAACAGCGCAAGCGGGCATATTAATACCAACAGCAAATGTCTCTGTAGTAAAGAGGAGTTGAATCAATCCAGAAGTAAATAGCCGTTCTACGACCTCTTTGAGCGTGGGTAACATCCCCGCATGATGATAGGCGATCCCACAGCTGACGAGCTTACGAAACTCTGCAACCTTTTTTTCTGCAGCGATGTCAAACTGAACGCAAAGTTCGTCAAATTGCTTTACAATCTCCGCTTTCTGCTTTTTATTAAGCAATGCAACCTGCGATCCGAATACCAATGTGGATGCGTTTTCCTCACACCCCTTTCGGCTAAAACAGAAATAGAGGCATGGCAGCTGCTTCTCTCGCTGGAGATATGGAATAAGCCGTGTCTCCGTAAAATCAGCCGGAAGCGGCTTTAGAGGTTTATCGTCAGGCAGATCCGGTCTTCGTTTACGCGTTTCGCGGTGTGCTCTGTTGCGAAGTGCAGTGATATGCTTTATACCACCAATACCGTAACCTTTAAAATAGAGGTGATGTTCCAAGGGGACAGGACGCTCTAATTCCTCCACGATCTCAATATCAATATCTCGGACGCTCTGCATCCACTCTGCGAAGGGTCTAATGTTCGGAATCGTGGCACTCAGGCAGACAAATTTAATATGTTGGGGTGCGAAGATGATGCTCTCTTCCCAAACGGTACCACGCTCAATATCGTTAATATAGTGGATTTCGTCAAAAATGACGTAGGAGACATCCTGTAATCGTTCAATGTCATCAAAGATAGTATTTCGGAAAATTTCGGTCGTCATCAATAGGACTTGGGCATACGGATTGAGCACCACATCGCCTGTAACAATGCCAATTTTGTCGCCGTATTCAGCATAAAAGTCTCGATATTTTTGATTGCTGAGGGCTTTGATCGGTGCGGTATAGATAACGCGGCGGTTTTCCTGAAGGCACTTTTCGACAGCGTACTCTGCGATAACAGTTTTGCCAGCACCTGTAGGAGCAGTGACAATAACCGAGGTATCCCGATTAATTGCCGCGATCGCTTCCTCCTGAAACCGATCCAATTTTAACCCTTTATAGTGCATCCATTCCTCCTTGCATCTGAGTCCCTCTCCGTGTAGTGCTCAAGCGGTTTGAGGCGTAATATTATAAGTAATTTTAATAGATACAGCGTTTTTTGTCAAGGAGAAATTGTTTTTATTTTCGCAGTCAGAGGGACAGTTATCAGTGAGAATAGTTGCCAGAGTATTAGTCGTCGGTTTCCATGAGTTGTCAGTAAGAACGGTTCTGTGGGTTTTGTCTTGACATCCTCTACCCGCCGTGTTATCATGATATAGGTAGATTCAGACCATGTTCCATATTAAAAAGTCGGAGGAAAATCATGCAAGACGGTAAACGGGTACAAAAGCGACACATCTGGACCAAGCGCGCCGTTGGGATATTGGTATGCGCTGCCCTCTGCACTGTTATCGCCTCGGCACAAAAGAGTGAAAATAAAAATGAGCAGGTAAGAACTTGGGCGGACCTTGGCGTAACATCGACACATCAGACCCAACTTGAAGCGTTATGGGAGTTAAAACGTCAAAAAGAGATTCAGTCAGTCAAAGACTTGAAAACCTTAAATCGGTTCGCAAAAGATTCACTTGTTGAAGATGCGGAGGTTCAAGAAACTCTGGACGCGTTTCGGGCGAAACGCAAAAAAGCACAGGGACAGATCGAGAAGATCGAGGAAGAATTGCTCCAGACATTGCCGACGCAAGCCCAACTCCATTTAACGCTTTTGGGCATCTTGGATAACGGTGTCCCACGCAGAATAACAAAGTCGCAAACCAGCAAGAAAACAGAGACAACGTCCGAGCAGGGCAAATAAAAAAGTGGAGGATACCAGACTTGAACTGGTGACCTCTTGCATGCCATGCAAGCGCTCTCCCAGCTGAGCTAATCCCCCACATAAAGATTACTTTAATTATATCATATATTCTCAGGGAATGCAAAAAAATTTGCTTTTTTCGGAAAAATGACCAAAAAACCGCAAACAGATCCATTTTTCTCCTTCGCGAACCTTGATAGTAACGAGGTTGAACTCGCAACAGGTGCCCTACTTATTGCGCAAAGCGAGTACCGCGAACTCAATATTGAGAATTACCTCCACCAACTTGATGAGATGGCGGATACGGTTCGGGAACGGATCCAAGAGGCAACGCTACCTGAGCAGCATATCACCGAACTAAATCGATACCTCTTTCAGGAAAAAGGGTTCACAGGAAATACGGACAACTACTACGCCCTCGGCAACAACTTCCTGAACTTTGTCCTTGATAAAAAGACAGGGATTCCAATTACGTTAGGTGTTGTTTACATCGAAGTCGGTAGACGTGCTGGGTTACCCCTCGTTGGCGTAAATTTTCCAGGGCATTTTCTGGTCAGATACCAACGTGACCATTTGGACATCCTGCTTGATGTATTTGAAAACGGGTCTTTTATGTGTGAAGACGCACTCCAGGTGAAACTCCAAGAAACCCACGGTGAATCGGTGCCGCTGGAATCGAGTATGTTAACTGAAGCGACAGATAAAGAGATTCTTGCCCGCATTTTGCGGAATTTGACGCGCGCCTACACGCTCCTTGAGAACTACGACAAAGCACTTACAGCGGCTGAACGCATCACGTGGCTGCTCCCGAATGCTGCTGCGGATTATCGGCTGCTCGGTTACTTACACTACAAAAACCATGCGTATGGTGAAGGTATCGCCGCCTTCGAGACATATCTCCAACTCGCAGACGCACCCCCGGATGCCACGGAGGTCGAGCGAAACATACAACACCTCCAAAAACTGCTCTCGCGTCTGAATTAAGTTTACCCAACACAAAAAACATGACATTTTTTCACAGACGTGATATACTGGGTCCGAACGTTCTGTTAGCGGATGCGCACGGTGCAGCGGATTTCCGCTTTCAAGTCCGTGACGGTCCGCATACGGGTTATAATGGCAAACACTACATTCAAAAGGAGTGATTATCAGAAAAAATGTTAACTAAAGCCGACATTGAACATGAAAAATTAAAAGTGAACTCCTCATTTTTTAAGGATGCCCTTGCACCGACTCGTGAGGAAGCAGCACTTCTGTCAATGCTTGATAGCCTCGGCAAATTACCAGTCGGATTTAACGGCGAGTTATTCATCACATTGCTTACGCACGTGAATCCGAAAATTCGTATGCTTGCAGCAAAAAATATAGGCAAACTCAAAGACGAAAAGTTTTTGACAGAACTTTCACGGTTCGCATCCACGGAAAAGAATACTTTCGCCCGCCGCGAGGCAATTTCTGCGATTGGGCGTATGAGAAGCGAGAAAGCAATTCCAACCCTGATCCAGTATCTCTCCGATGCAGATCCAAAAGTTGTCTTACAGGCACTAAGAGGTTTGCTCTACTTCAAGGAAAAACCTGAAGTCCAAACAGCGTTAGATTCTCTAAGTGAACACCCGAATGAACTCATCCGCGAACACCTCGCCAATGAGGTGAAGCACAAAAGCGCGCGCTCACAGGGTATAAAAAAAGATCAGCACCATCCATCCAGTCCAGATTCTCTCAAAAATGTGCTTGTCTATGCCGATGTCCAAGAAGCACTAAAGATAATCCCTGATGAGTCAATCCATCTTACCTTTACGTCACCACCTTATTACAACGCTCGCGATTACACGATTTATCAGAGTTACGAGGCATATCTTGAGTTCCTAACTGCGATTTTTAAGGAGACGCATCGTATTACAAAAGAAGGACGGTTCTTTGTGCTCAACACGTCCCCTGTTATCGTTCCACGCATTAGTCGAGCACATTCCAGCAAGCGATATGCCATTCCCTACGATCTACATCCGCGTCTCACTAATATAGGATGGGAGTTCATTGATGACATCGTTTGGACAAAACCGGACTACGCTGCAAAGAACCGAAATGGTGGATTTTTTCAACATCGTAAACCCCTCGGTTACAAGGCAAATTCTGTCACTGAAAGCGTTATGGTGTATCGTAAAAAAACAGACAAACTGATCGATTGGAACATCCGGCAATACGACGACGAAACTGTTGAGGCGAGCAAAGTTATGGGAGAGTATGAAAAAACGAATCTATGGCATATTAACCCAGCAACTGACAAGATTCATCCAGCAGTTTTCCCAGCTGAATTGGCAACACGTGTCGTTCAGTTTTATTCCTTTAAAGGCGACCTTGTCTTCGACCCATTTGCCGGCAGTGGAACTGTTGGACACGTTGCCTTGACTCATGAACGGCATTTTCTTCTTTGCGAAAAGGAAGCGGAGTATGTTGAACGTTCAAAACAGCTGCTTGACGCTGCTTTGTTTACTCATGCCAAGCCTCGGGTACTCTCACTTACCGATCTAAAATCTGAACTTGAGGAAAGGAATAAAAACCTATGACTGTTACCGGTGTTGTTATCAAAAATATGATCCGAAAACTGATCACCGGACAAGATTACCGCTCTGAAATCGTGACGCTGCTTGATGCGGAGTTCTTGCAATACGTTGTGGACTTTTTTAAACGTGTTGCTTGTGCCAAGTTGGATAATAAAGATGTGACTGTTGATTGGTACAAAAAGGAATTCCTTTGTTCGGATTCATTTTCTCCTCAAGAAATCGCTATTCATTCAGGGCTGAATAAAAAGACAATCACAAATATGTACGATTCAGGCCGCAAACAAATTGTGTTGGAAGCATCCATAGAGCATTACGATGCGCTTTACGATGCCATTAACAGTTTGACCGAACAAGATGGCATGAATATAGCCCTGACAATAAAATTTCGGGACGTGAGTGTTGATTTGAATATCAACGAAAGTTTGATTGTCATCAATACACTCGCTGTCAAACGCTCTGCCCTCAGGGGAGGATTATGGAGCACAGCAGGAAAGCAAGTCGAAAAGCCTTTAATGGCGACGCTTTGCGCTCTTTTTCGAGTGCCTCAAAAATATTACGATCAAGGTAAGCTCCCAGACTCACAACGTGAATCTGATTTTTACTTGTTTGATGATACAGAGGAAGGTTTTCCGTGCGAAGTGAAGTTGATGGGAAAAGGAAATCCTGAAAGCGCGGATGCGGTGTACGCCAGGGACAGCCGCGTATTGGTTGCAAATACACTCTCGGACTTGAACAAACAACAAATGGATGAAAATGGTATTTTCTGGGTCGAACTTAAAAATGCAGACGATTACAAGCGGTTTGAGCAGGTCCTAAATGCGCTCTCAATTCCGTGTCAGCCCTTTACCGGAGATATTCAAGACGCATTAGATAAAATTTTGCCCGTCATTCTGTCCGATGATGTCCAAGACTCTGTAACCCCAGAGGTAGTCCTACGAGAACGCGAGCAAGATGACAATTCCGCTTCACAATTACTGGTCGATTTTGAATGAAAATTTTAGGTATTGACACCTCAACGCCTATCGGAAGTATCGCCTTAATGGATGGCGATAATTTAGTCGCGGAGCATACGCTCAATATCGTCCAAGCACACTCCTCGAGACTCATGCCCGCAATTGATAGCGTCTTGAAATGGGGGAATATAACGGTAGAGGCTTTGGACGGATGCGCTGTCGGTATTGGACCCGGATCGTTCACCGGCATCCGTATCGGTGTCGCCACGATCAAATCCGTCTGTTATGCGCTTGACACACCGATTGTCGGGGTCTCGACCTTGGAGGCAATTGCGTATAATCTCCGCTCGACAAACGGGATCATCTGTCCACTTCTCGACGCTCGACGGAGCGAAATTTATGGCACTGTTTTCCACGGGGGGACCGAATGGAAACGCCTTAGCGAAGACCTCTGTTTATCCATCGATGCGTTCCTCGATCGACTCAATACGGATGTCCCCGCAAATGGCACTCTCAATTTTGTAGGAGACGGACTCCTGACATACGGAGATGCTGTCCGAGAGAGGCTCGGTGCGCGTGCAAACTTCGCCCATCCCATTTTCAATGTTCCACGCGGAGCAACGATTGCACACCTTGGGGCACAACGGCTGCAGCACGGAGAGAGCGATAGTTATTGGACTTTAGTGCCGAACTACGTTAGACTCGGATTATACTGAGCAGCTATGTCGTATGTGAATTCCTTACAATCGGAACGGGAACAAGACTGCACAAGCTAAAAGTTTATGCTACAATTCGGTTTTTTCTTTAAAATTCTATTGAAGAACTTTCAATGAGAAATAATATCAGGTGAAGTGCCACAATTAGATGAACCGTATCTTTAAAAACACGTCCTCTCTTTTTAGTGCCCATCTTATCGGTCGCCTCGGCTCACTCGTGATAACGATCTGGCTCATGCCGCGTTATTTCACTGAAAGTGAACTCGGCGGCTATTTTGTTGCGATTGCGCTCACGAACCTTATTGCGATTCTGACGGAATTGGGACTCCAAAATCCACTCATCCGAGAAATGACGTTGCACCTGCAACAGACCCGACATTACCTCGGCAACGCCCTCATCGTTCGCATCATTCTCTCAATTGTCGCATACAGCATTATGATTGTCAGCGGTATATATCTCTATCCCTCGATAATCGTAAAGATGATAGTTTTCCTGGGATTGGCAGAGATTGTCAATTCCTTGGCACAATTGTATCGCTGCGTCTTTCGCGCCCACGAGGAGATGAAATATGAGGCTTTCACTGTAATAGCCGAACGTGGTGCGTTTCTGATTATGGGTGGCGGTGCGATTCTACGCGGCTATGGACTCGTCCCAGTCTGTCAAGTGATGCTCGCAGCGAGTTGTATTAACCTGATATTGAGCGTCGGATTCACCCGATTCCGGTTCACACAACTCCGTTTCCAACCGAGTCGCGAGATCGTGAAAGTGCTGATGCAGCAGGCACTCCCCTTTGCAATCGGTAACCTTTTCAATCTCCTCTATTTTCGCGTCGATGCGATTATGCTGTCAAAATTAAGTGTAGAAGGGGTGGATGCCAACACATGGTACGGTTTGGCGTATACGATTGTTAACGCTTTCACGATTCTGCCGGGTGCGTTCATGATGGGTGCGATGTTCCCTGTTCTCTCCCGGGCGTGGGAACGCGAAAAAGGGAGATTTCCGGGGGCATATTCGTTGGGTATGCGGTGGATGGTGCTGAGCGGATTTCCATTGGCGGTCGGACTGTCAACGCTATCTCCCGAAATTACGGCGGTGTTATTTCCGACCTACACACCGAATGAAGTCGTCAAAATATCAGCAGCACTCCAATGGCTCAGTTGGGCGGGTGGACTCATTTTCATAACGACAGCAGTGTTGGCAGTCTTACGGGCGACAGACAAACGTCGGGCTTTCTCAGTGCTGATGGGAACAACGGCACTCCTGAATATCTGTTTGAATTTATACCTCATCCCGCGTTTCAGCCATACGGGTGCCGCAATCGCCATGGTTATCAGTGAGGGATACCTACTGATTTTTGGAATCGGTTACATTTCAAGGCACATCATCAAATTGCGGGAGACCCGTCTTGTATTCCGCACGTTTTTGAAAGCAATTGCTCTCTCTGCGCTGATGGGTGTTGGTTTAGTGCAGTTGAAGGGATCGTTTTCTATCTGGGTGCTGATTCCGTCGGCAGTGCTGTTTTACGGTGGCGGGATGGCACTTCTGGGTGAATTCCGGGAAAGACTTCGGTTTGATTAGCAGTTCCTATTTCACTATCACTACCCGTTGTGTTGCGACAAAGTCTCCCGCCACGAATTGTAAAAAGTAGACACCACTCGAAACGGGTTCGCCTGTTTCGTTCCGTCCATCCCAATAAGCGGCTCGCTCCCGTGTGAGATAATATCCAACAGGCTTGAACCCAACAGAGATCGATCGGACCAAACGACCACTAATATCGTAGATTTTTATACTTACGTCCGCTGTTTCCGCCAACTGATACGGTATCCACGTTTCTGGGTTGAAGGGATTGGGGTAATTTGATAGAAGTTTCGTCTCCCTAACGCGCTGATTTGCGGCTGCGATTTGGTTCGGGGCTTCCAACCCCGCCCCTTTTGCCGTAATAAACAGATCCGCCCAATGTGCCCAGTCGCAGCGGTTACTTTCACCAGGATCAGTAACCAATTCCAACAATACATGTTCCCCCGCGTACCTTGAAAGAGATATGTTGATATCTTTCCATCTAAAAGTATCTGCGAAATGTTCAAATTGCGTTTCGCCATTCACAAGCACTCTAAAAAAACACACCATCACTGCATCCGTCCTGTAATCCCATTGAAAAGGAAAACATTAACTCACGCGCTTTGGGCAAAGAAAGTAAAAATTGGAGAACAGTTTGTCCACCATGGGGCGGATGGGCAAAAATAGTTTCCTTATTCACACCATCTAAAGTTAACTCCATTCTCTGACCTGAGTTCCAAACACTCCCACGTCGGAATATACCCTCAAACTGTAATCCAGTAACAAAATCAGTGTCTCTCAAATTATATGGGGAAACCACTTCTGCATCGGACTCAAAGAAAAAAAGAACCTGTGCCGGTAGTTTCGTATTGAGGACATATCGCCCTTGTCCAACACTGCGAACCGTATCAGGAAAATTTTTTATCGGTTCATTGGGGAGGTAAAACCCTACTTCCGTAAGCGTATCCGACGGTTCGGAGGTAATTTTAGGTTCCCCCCACCTTGCCCAATCCCACCCGGTATTTTCTTTGGGACCTGGGTTCGTGGAAAATCGGAGTTTGACATCTGCACCTCGGTAGGTTGTCAAATCCAGATGGATTTGCTCCCATTTTTGTTCTGTGTAATGTTGACGAAAAATTTCATCGCCTTGGACAGAGACGATGAACGTTACACCATCAGAGTTCTCAGAACCCTCTGCCAACCCAATATTAAACTCCAAACGAATGTGAGGGCTATCTGGTAGCGAAAGGGCCCACTCCCCAAATGTATCCCCACTGATACCCTGCCAAGGCGGGTGTGCATCAATTGCGGACTTACGAACACCAGCGATAGAAACCTCCGTTTTCTGAAAAGAAGCCCCTCTTTGTCGTGGCAATTCCTTACCTTCGTGGACAATGCCTGTCCTTACAAGATGAAGTTCTGATAATAAATCAATTGCGTGAGAGATATCCATCCTTTCGAGTCGAAATAGCGCAGCATTTTCCGTCACACGTGATTCTGTCACAGAAACGCCATCAGGCAAGGCGTTGATATGTGCTTGAGAGAAATCGCGTGGTGTGTCGTTCAAAAAATAAGATTTCTCAGGATGCAATCCGAGGAGTGTGGTCTCGTTGTAAGCACTCCAATGTGGTATATTCCGTTGAGTCTTCACCTGCGTCACCCCAAAAACACGTTCATACCCCAGACTTTCTTCAGGTAAAACAAACGTAGTCCCCATTTCTGTTTTTTTCAGAACCGCAATTTCGCTGTCTTCTGCAACATATTGAAATAAAGTGTTAGGTGCCCAGTCGGATTCAAAGTCAGGTTTCAATCCTTGTTGCTGCCATGTTCGCGCAATCGCGAGTAACTCCTGTGTCCTTACTTGTTCAGGACCCAAGTCAGCTACTGACGAGAGCTGAAGCGTAGGCAAAACGCCCCAATTCTCATACGCATTTAGATACTCTTGGTAAAGTTGT
Source organism: Candidatus Poribacteria bacterium (assembly GCA_009839745.1). Classification (NCBI taxonomy): domain Bacteria; phylum Candidatus Poribacteria; species Candidatus Poribacteria bacterium. The sequence continues at coordinate 445 of VXPE01000139.1, read as the reverse complement.
GGGGCTCTATCAGGGTTAGGCAACCCCAAATAGCCGTAGGGCAATGTATAAGGAGAGAATAAGAAGGTACTAATCGGATGTGGGGTTCCCCGTGGTTGCGGGATTCCCCGCGGTGTGGGTTCAAACTGTTGTGGCGGGAGTTTCCAACGTTGTGCGAAGCTTTCACGAAAGAATGTCACTTCATGCAGATGCTCACCACTGAAAACAACGCCTGGCATCGCCTCTGCCAACTCGTTGTGCATTAGCACGTTACCTTGACCTGCATTTAAACCTTCAATTAATCCGTTTGCATCGTTTATCACAAAGTGACTAACGTCCAAATGAAAAGCATCCACTTTGTATTTTTCCCACACGTTCTTCAGTTGTTGAATAAGGAGGTTTCTAAACCTTCTAAAGTTTGGACAATTTTAAGAATTAAGATGCAGAAAAGCAGAAAAGCAGGTAT
>VXPE01000138.1 GCA_009839745.1 Candidatus Poribacteria bacterium | reverse complement strand
GGCACCGATTTACCCGTGCTTTTCTAAAGACTAAACTTTTTTCAAACTCACGTTATTATTATTTGCGATTTCCTATACTGTTAGCAACCCATACAAGATCCAATATATTGACAACACCATCCCCATTCAGATCTGGTTCGGTCGCATTAAAAGCATTTGCCACCAGCACGAGATCCAAGATGTTCACGATGCCATCCGCATTTACGTCTGCAAGCGTCGCTACGGATTTGATGTATATCTCTCCGTCCATATCGCCGAGCATGTGCCACTGTTTGTTTTTGACACCTGAGTGCCAACCGGAGGCATGCTCGGGCAGATAAACCTGCTGCGCCGTGCCAGAACGGTTATAGACAGCATAGCCGCCTGTGAACTCACGGATGAATATCCCATCGATGATTTCACCTTTCGGGGTTTCGTAGAGAACGCCTTTGGTTTCGGCACCACCGATAGGGACACCGAGAGGGGCATCCCAGAACGAATACCAATTGTCCCTCTTATCAGGATCCACAACGGTAGCAATGTGCACATAGCCATTGGAATGCGTAAGGGTTAGGCTTGTGACAGATCGTACCCATCGCTGATTAGCGGGTGAGTCCCAAGGTTCAGTTGGAATTCGTGAAACTTCCACACAGTTAACTTGCGGGTATCTGAAGTTTTCTTCATTCCACACCAACGCATTCTCAAGTTGAAGTATCCTTTCGCGAAGCTTACCTGTCTCACCAAACGAAGTTTCTATGAACGCACCGTTTACATACGGTGCAGAGCGTGGGATTTTCCGAGTACCCGAATTGACAATAATGAGAAAGTCGTCCCCGACGGCTTCACGAATCCGCTTTACCAGTGAAACAAGTGCCTCTACACGATTGCCGTGATACAGATGTGCCGTGTTATCGTTCCCCGGTATTTTTTCTGCCACTTCACCCCACAAATCCAGGAATATTCCATCGAAGATACCACACTTCGCCACCGAGACCGCCATTTCAACGAAATGGGCTTCCGCACCCGGCAGTGTATAATCTATGAGCATTTCAGCCCAGCCGTCGTCTTGAATCATGTTTCCCGCTTCATCCCTGAGCCAATACGGCCAATCTTCTGGATAGAAGCTTGTGCGCGCACCATAGTAGTATAATCCTGCAATAAATAGGAAGTCGGGATTGAGAGCCTGTATCTGGTTTCTTTCATCCAGGGTTCTCAGAACCTTCTCGTCGTCTCCGCGTAAAACCATTTTGGGCACTTCAGATGTAAGTTTTTGAAATCCAACGTTAGCCCTGAAACCAGCTTGCCAATACAGATCTCGGCGGGATACGACAGATTTAAAGTATGACCACTCCCATGGATTACTGGGTATTGGCTCGTTTAGAATTTCATGCATCCATGTAGCAAAGACCGAGGGATTAGATTTATTGACGACACGTTCTACGATACTCGGTCTATCCACCTCACATACTATTCCTTCAGCATGGATACTCGTTGTCAAGCACAGCAAAAGTAATATCAGAAAATGTTTCATGCATCGAGTTAACCGCAGAAAATTGTTCATATAATTGGAAAATGGAAAAACTTTGTTTGAGATGAACATTAGTGGATCTTAAAGATATATGGACATCTTTGTAGCATAAACTGTTAGTTTGTGCGAGTGTGAATGCCCGTTAGCGGAAACCTTCATACTATTTTAGAATGTCCAAGTAATTCTAAAATCTACCAATGATGATTTGCATCATGCATAATAATACCATTTCTAAAAGTTTATATCGCATTAACCGCACTTGAGTGCACAGCGTCTTTGCGAATGCCACACGCGCATTCGCCAGTCTATGCTACAAGCATGCACAAACTAAAGTTTATGCTACAATTTCAATCAGAAATGGTATAAGATAGAATTTTTTATTCAATTCACGGATTTAAAGAAGGGTATAATGAAATCATAAATTTCCTGTAACTGATTACCGAGAACGGATGACTACAACTATTGACATATCATAGGAACTATTATATATTATACCGAAAATCCGTGAACATTTGGTAATTATTTTTCGCCGATTTGAAACCGAGTCTTTTTAATAATTCGGTAAGCGTTAAACAACGAAGCGAGCTTAATGACGACCTTCTGCTATCCTTCGCCTTCCACTTCGTTTCAGGCTCGCGGGCACATGTTATAAAGACGAAGACAAAAATCAAACTCACGCCTCTTACACGGTTAGGGTTTACATACAAATACAGGAGCATACGGAATAATGCCGAAAATCAAAGGTCCAGCTATCTTCCTCGCCCAATTCATGCGGGACGAGGCACCATACGATACGATGGAAAATATCGGAAAATGGGTTGCAGGCTTGGGGTACAAAGGTGTCCAAATCCCCAATTGGGACGACCGCGTCATTGATATTGGAAAAGCCGCTGAATCCAAAACCTATTGCGACGCATTCAAGGGGACACTTGACGAGATGGGACTTGAAGCGACAGAGGTCGCCGGTTATCTCGCTGGACAGGTCTTGGCTGTGCATCCCGCATACGAGGTTATGTTTGAGGCGTTCCATCCCCCCGGCTTACGAGGTGCCGAAAGAACAGCATGGGCAACAGACGAATTAACGAAATGTATCCACGCCTCGGTGAATATGGGACTGGATGTCATTCCTGTGCTTTCAGGCGGCTTCGCGTGGCATACGATCTACCCGTGGCCCCAGCGTCCCGACGGAATTATTGAGGAGGCGTTCAAAGAACTCGCCGCACGTTGGCTGCCACTTCTGGATCTGGCACGCGATAACGGTCAGGTCTTTGCCTACGAACTCCATCCGGGTTCGGACATTTACGACGGCGCGACTTACGAGATGTTCTTAGATTACACAGACAACCATCCCGCCGCCTGCCTCAACTACGACCCAAGCCATTTTCTGCTTCAACAGCTCGACTATATCGACTTCATCCGACTTTACAGCGAACGCATCAAGGGATTCCACGTTAAAGATGCTGAATTCCGTCCGACAGGTCGGGTTGGGGTTTACGGGGGTTATCAATCATGGGCTGGACGTGCTGGTAGATTCCGTTCACTTGGCGATGGGCAAGTGGATTTCACACAGGTGTTCACGCTCCTGACTGAAGCGGGTTACGACAGCTGGGCGGTCCTGGAATGGGAATGCTGTGTGAAAAGTCCAGAGCAAGGGGCGGCAGAAGGTGCACCGTTTATTGCCAAACACATTATCGAAACGACCGATGTCGCTTTTGATGACTTCGCAGGCGGGGAAACCGACACGGCACGGAATCGGGATATCCTTGGATTGAATTTTTAATCTTACCTTGCGGAAGAATGACATTGATTAAAACTGTGATGAACATCCCTCAAATCCGCCTGCGTGTTTTTGCAATGTAATACATTGTCCCGCAAGTCCACACGCGACTTGCGTATGGATTGAGTCTATTCCCAGACTAAATCCGGTATTTCTGCGTATTGTTGCAGGCTACGGCTGAGGAATGCGGTAAATATATTTAAAATCTTGTTTGGAGTAAAGCATTATGGAATCTTGGAATCGGAAATTACGAATGGGTATGGTCGGTGGCGGACAGGGTGCCTTTATTGGGGGTGTCCATCGAATCGCTGCCACACTCGATCAGCAAATTGAAGTCGTCGCCGGGTGTTTCTCACGCGATCCCGAAAATACAAAAACCACCGGTGCTGAGTTATATCTTGATCCAGGCCGTTGCTACAGCAGTTATGCAGAGATGGCGGAAGCCGAAGCCGCGCGCCCCGAAAATGAACGCATTGACTTTGTGAGCATTGTCACACCGAACATCTCCCACTTTGAGATCGCAAAGACGTTTCTCGATGCGGGTTTCCACATTGTTTGCGATAAACCGATGACCTACAGCCTCGATGAAGCCGAGGCACTTGTGAAACGTGTTGAGGATTCGGGACTTGTCTTTGCATTGACACACAATTACACGGGGCATCCGCTCGTGCGGCATGCGCGAGCGTTGTTCGCTGAAGACGCGATGGGACCAATTCGCAAGGTCATTGTCGAATACCTACAGGACTTCCTGATGGTCCCGCACGAAAAACTCGGTCAGAAACAAGCCGCGTGGCGTGTCGATCCGGCGCAATCAGGGATCGGGGGCACGATGGGGGATGTCGGCACACACTGCGTGAATCTGCTTGAATACGTTACTGGCGATCCGATCGTTGAACTCTGTGCTGATAAGAGCACTTTCCTGCCCGACAGAGTACTGGATGAGGATGTCAACGCCTTGCTCCGTTTCAAAGGTGGCGGTAAAGGTGTTTTAAGCATTAGTCAGGTCGCCACCGGCGAAGAAAATGGTCTCACACTCCGCGTCTACGCCGAACAGGGCGCGGTGAAATGGGCGCAAGAGAATCCGAACTATCTTGAACTCTATCGTTATGGTGAACCGAGACAGACGCTGACCCGCGGGCAGGGCTATCTCTCCGAAGCTGCGGCAGCAGGTGCCCGGATCCCGACAGGGCATCCCGAAGGGTATCTGGAAGCGTTTGCGACAATCTATGTTGGTGTTGTCGAAGCCATCCGCCGCTACATTGACGGCGATCCCATGGAAACAGAGGCATACGATTTCCCGACAGTCTATGACGGATTGCGGGGTATGCAGTTCATCTACAAGGCGGTTGAGTCCTGTGAAAACGGCTCAACGTGGGTTTCAATGTGAGAAAAGTTATCAGTACGGGTTGCTACGCAACCCTTTCAGTTTGCCTCGCAGTGAGAGTCGTCAGTTAAGAGTTTTGTGGAGTGTGACTGCATTTTGCAACTGCCACGAAACTAACTGGCAACTGAAAACTGATAACCTAAAACTCTAAGAAGAAAAGGAGATAGTTATGCCAACATCTAACGCTGAACCTTTCCGTGTCGGATTTCTGAACGTAGATTCATATTCACACATGCCGTTGTGGGCACCGCATATCAACCCGCGCCCTGGCGAGAAAGATACACCCTTCACAGGGATGCGAATCACTCACTGTTGGGATATCGAATACGAAAAGGCGAAAGCGGTTGCTGAACCTTACGGTTGCGAAGTCGTCAAGAATTTTGACGATATGTTGGGGAAGGTAGACGGTGTGATCTCCGGTGGCTACTATAATCACCCATGGAACCACATCCTCCATGAACCGTATCTCGAAGCCGGCTTGCCGAACCTCATCAATCGTCCGTTTACGAACTCCCTTGCGAAATCACGGCAAATGATTGAACTCGCGGAAAAGCATGGCGCGGCTATTCTTGCACCATCGAGTCACGAGCACAACGATGCTATCTCACGCGCCAAGGCGTGGGCAAGCGATAAGCAAATCATCTGCTATACGGCGACCAACTCGTTCGACGACTATCCCACCCACGGCATCCATGGGCTTTACATGGTCTGTAAGGCGGTCGCGGAGGCAGGAAATCCGGTTGTGTCCGTCGCATATCAAGCCGATAGTTGGTACAGCCCACCGGGTGTTCTTACCTTCGAGCATGTCGACAGTGAGGGGCGTCAATTCTACGGGACCCTTCATCAAGTGAGCGGTTCGTGGGGAACAGTGCAGATTCACACACAGGAAGCCTATGGTGGTGAGAATTTCAGAATTCACACCGGTAGCGGCTACCCGTTCGATAAAACGGAAATCTGGTTGCCTACGATTTGGGCGTTCCAGAACATGGCACTCCATAACGAAATGCCACAGACGTTTGACCAGATTTTACACAAGACGAACGTCTTCCTCGCGGGTTGGAAATCGGTTCTGGAAAACAGTGGTAACCCTGTGAAACTAACGGATGTCGACGAAGAATGGGAGGCACCCGCTGAACTGCCGAATCACCCGGATCACGATACGGTATCGCTGTTCAAGAAAAAGTTTGGAGATGCTTAATTGGATATGTTCCACATTTTCTGTATCATGAAGATCCTCCGAAAATCCATCCTGCTAACATCAGCACGCCCGTCCCGACTATCGTGATGGTAGGATAATACCACAATCGAAAGCGGTTGCGTTTTTTCTTGATCGTCTCTCTTTCTTTCCGAATATTCTCAAGAGCCCTTTTGCCTTTTTCCAGAGAAGCGGGCTCGTCGTTGAGCAGCATCCAACGTTGAACGAATAACTCGTCCTGTTCGAGTTTGTGAATCTTCGCTTGCCAATCATCCAGTGGGGTTAGATAGTATCCAACGGTACCCACACCCATGGCAATGATAAAATCGCTGTTGAAGAAAGAAACGCTGGAGTCCGCATAGAGAGTAGGAACGTTTCCGAACAGAACTGCAAGGATTAGGATGCATGCGCACAAAATGTGTCTGGTTTTTGGTAAAAACATGAGGGTCCTCCTATGGTGCCTGAGGTATTGGTATGTTTATGGGTAGGTTTAAAGGATCAACGGGGTGGTCTGGAAAGAATTTCCCTTTAACCCACTCCAGGAAAACTTCTGTATCGGTAAAGTCATTGAGGATTTGTCCAGTGAATACGGGTTCAAGAATCGCGAGCCATAAGAGCCCTTCCTCTTTCCCGTATGTCTCAAAGCGTTCATCTACCTTGTGGGCATCTGTTTTTTCAGTTTCAATGACGAAATTTTCGAAACGGGCGAAAAAGTTTAAAAGGACCTCTTGACCCTTATCTGCGAAACGGCCCGCTAACCACACATCAATGGGGTCTTTGTCAACAACTTCTACCTTTTTAAAAATAATTTGAGCAGTCCCTAAAATATTTCCCTCGTGCATCATTTGATACATCTCGGCATTCAAGTGCCGATAGGTTAAAAACATGTGATGAATGTTAGTTACATCTTTTTCGGTAGGTGTTGCGATAAATTCCTTCAAAAAAGGCTCGTATTTTTTGGGGGGCGGAGGGGCAACGTGAAGAAACCCATCCAAGGTTTCAAAGGGAACCACCGCAGGATAAGTCTGGACAAGAAAATCCAAGTAGTTTTTAGAAGTCGTCACTTTTTTTAGCGTGTTGAAGTCTTTATCCAAAATTTCATCAGGAAATTCCTGCCGCAGTTTTGCGAAAGTGATTTCAGGTGTGGGCTTACTGGCTACGGATGCGACTTCTGTTTCCTCAGCGATCGCCGTATTCCCAATGAACTGGTTTAGCTCTTCGGTGTCCGTACATCCTGATATATGTGTTACCATAAAAACAGGAATAGCGAAAAGATAAATTATGGAATTCATTCTCATTTGAAAGAAACCCCTTAAACTTTGGAGAGGAAACACAATACATTCTCCTTAAACATCTAAGAAAACTTTCTCGGTTTGTTGTAAAACTACATCGAAACCGAGAAAGTCATACATGTATCCTTGCTCAATGCTTATTTCAGTCGCAGTGATTATCAATTTGTGCACAAACGTATCCTGCGGCTATGACAGCTGCTGCGCAAGCTGGACCCGGTCCAAACGTTGCACACGTCGCGGCCGCACCTGCAGCTGCTGCAGCGCAAGCTGCTCTTGCGAGCCAACACGCCACTCCTGCTTCTGCCTGTTGTGGCAGTAGGATCAATCCAAAGGTAAGAATGAGCACGAGAGCAATACTTTTCACAATGATTGTCTTCATTTTGTTTCCTCTCTGTTCTGTCGTCCGTCGTTAGGGACGAAACAAAAGATTTAGGTTAAATGATGATGTAGAAACTACCGATAATCCTCAATAGAGGAATAATAATACCATTTCTGATTGAAATTATAGCATAAACTTTTGTCTTGTGCTTTCTTGTAGCATAGACTGTTAGTCTGTGCAGGAAGGTGCGGTTAATGCGATATAAACTTTTAGAAATGGTATAACATATTCGACAAAAATAGTAAAGAAAAATTGGAAATTTTTTCGGCAATTAGTAGTTTTGAACTTGAGAATAGGGATTTTCAAAGTCCTGCATCATTTCTCCTTAGTTCGATGTGAACTGCGAATTCCAGTCGTGATGGGACTTGGTAATACGCTCAGGATTTAACCGACTTCGAGCGATGAAACCGGGAACATTTTCGCGACCCGTTGGCAACCCGATTTGGCTATAGCGCGTATCAACACTCCAACGCACTGTATCGGAACGGTTCGGAAGTCCACGGTGGACAACCCGTTCACTCGTCAGCAAAACATCGCCCGCTTCAAGTTCAGCGGTAACGACATCACCGGGTGGCAATTCTTCATCGCTGATGCCTCTACCCCCCGTATGTCCGGGGGTCTGATCTTGGTAGTTATGCGCAATCAGATCGTAGCGGTGTGAACCACGGATGACTTGCATGCAACCGCTTTCTTCCGTTGCCCGTATGAGTGGAAGCCAAACGTTCACAACCAAGGTATCCCCCGCTTCTTCAGGGGTAAGATACGCCAAATCTTGATGCCACGGGATAACAGTAATCGCTTGATCGGGCAATTTGGCACGGTAATTAAATTGCGGATGCGCGAAGATCTCGTTACCGATGAGAGAGCCAACGACATCAAGGAGGGTAGGTGCCGTCCTGAGCGTGAACATCCCAGCGGTTCGGATTTTCTGGTCTCTGAAATAGTTGCTCCAAATCCAATTCGGATCGGAACAAGCATTCGAGACCCGCGCCAATCTCGTTTCAAACGGCTCGTCGTCATACGTATCCGACGGATCCAGGATTCCATGTTTGATTGCCGCTTGCGTCCCGTCATCAACCAACTGCGCTAACTCAACGTGAGTTTGATAATTAATTTCCCAATTTTTTGAATAAAGAGAACCCTTTTGG
>VXPE01000137.1 GCA_009839745.1 Candidatus Poribacteria bacterium | reverse complement strand
GAGCACACGACTCATAATCGTGCTGTCCGGAGTTCGACTCTCCGCACCGGCATTGCCTTTTTGGCGCAACTCGCAAGTAATATGCGGGTAGGCACAAGACCTACCCCTACCGTCAAAAATAGGCATATCTCATGACAGCCGACTTTGTGCGACAGATGCACCGCTTTATTTTGCGGCACGCAATGATTAAGAACGGCGAAACAGTGCTTGTTGCAGTCTCAGGTGGTGCGGATTCCCTTGCACTCCTATACGGTTTGCACGCCCTACACTCGCAACTCGACTGCCAACTTCATCTCGCCCATTTAAATCACTGCCTCCGTCCGGACGCTGATGCAGATGCAGACTTTGTCCAGCAGCACGCAGCACATTTAGAATTGCCTTGCACCCTTGAGCGTGTTGAAGTGGCTCGTTTGGCAAAGCAATGGAAAGTCTCTGTGGAGACAGCCGCTCGGAGAGCGCGGTATCAATTTTTTGAGGAGGTCTCCACGCACATCGGTGCGACCAAGGTGGCTCTGGGACACCATCAGGACGACACCGCCGAGACGGTTCTGATGAACCTCATTCGCGGAAGCGGCTCTACTGGACTGAAAGGGATTACCCCTGTCAGGAATTTTAGATTTTTTGGCGCAACTTGCAAGCCAAAACTTGCCGTCAAAAGTATTCGACCCCTCATGGGGTTCACACGGCAACAGATTGAAGCATTCCTGACCTCCAAAGGGTTAGTGCCACGGCATGATTCAACGAACACGGATATCCGCTATCTCCGCAATCGTATTCGTCATGCGTTAATACCGAGGCTTGAAAGCGACTATAATCCGAATATCAGAGTCGGATTAAGCCGGACTGCTGATGTATTAGGTGCCGAATCGGAATACCTCGACACAGTCGCGCAGGAGGCGTTTGAGACCTGCCGTGTTCGAGACCCAGATCAGGTTAAGGCACTCGCAACATCGAAAAGTGTCGTGTTGGACAGAGCGAAGTTTCAACAGTTTCACATCGCAGTCCAGAGACGGGTACTTCGGCAGAGTTTCTTTGAAATGTTAGCGGATATGGGTGATCTCTATTTTACGCATTGTGAAGCGATGCTGGATCTTATTGAAGGGGATGCCCCTAGTGCTATATTGGCACTTCCAAACGACGTGCGATTCCGACGTGTATATCAGTATCTTATTTTTGAGGTAAACACAAGTTCCATATCACGGCTTCCGATTGAGAGTTTTGCTTATCCGTTGACTGTTCCCGGTAAAACGTTTATCGCTGCTTTAAATACGGAAATTACCGCTGAGTTGGGTGATATCCGGTCCCGTGAGGTTCGGACGTTCCCAGATGGAAGATTTGAAGCAATTTTTGATTATGAAAAGGTAAGGGGAGCGTTCGTAGATTTCCCTTCAGAAGCCTTTCCGCTTACGATACGCAATCGACGGCAAGGCGACCGATTTCAGCCTTATGGTATGCAAGGAAGGAAAAAGATTAAGGATTTCATGATAGATGCCAAGGTGCCTCGCGATGCACGCGGGCGCATTCCAATGCTTGTTTGTGGCGATGAGGTTCTCTGGATTGTTGGTTATACCACCAGTGAACCGTTCAAGATTCATCCGGGCACACGGCAATATCTTCACCTACGTTATGTCAGCGACTAAACCTTCTCCTGAATCCGTCCTCATTTCTGAATCCTGCCTTCAGTACCGCATTCGTGAACTCGGTACGCAGATATTAACTGATTATGAGAACAAGGAATTGGTCCTGCTAGGTGTCCTTAGGGGCAGCGTTCTCTTTTTTGCGGATCTTGCGCGTGCTATCTTTAAGGCACAGGATGAAAGTCAAACAAGAGAAGTCGCACTTCGTTTTGAGTTTGTGCAACTCATGAGTTACCACGATAGTACACGACCTTCAACAGTAAAGCTCATTGGTGGTGGTAGCAATTATCTCACAGAGCGACATGTCCTCATTGTAGAAGATATTGTTGATACTGGTCGGACTTTAACGTTTCTCTGTGAACATCTTCAGACACTGAATCCGAAAACCGTTAAGGTTTGTACATTACTTGATAAACCTTCTCAACGCCAGGTGCCTATTGCTGTTGATTACATCGGTTTTGAAATTCCAGATACTTTCGTGGTTGGATATGGTCTTGATTATGCACAACAGTATCGAAATTTACCCTATATTGCGGTTTTAGAGCCAATTTAAGTGTTTTTCGCCGAAAATCGCGGGTGTATAAACCCACAATCCGGGGCAAACTATGTTTTCTCATTTTTCTGTTGACAATAAATTATATATTTAGTAAGATACTTGACATCATATCTTGAAAGGAGATTCATGATGCGTAAATTGGTTTTATTTGGTCTCTGTGGTGCTTTGATTGCAGGATTTATCCTTCTCACCCAAGCCCAAATGTCAGACAAAGCGCAATTGGGGCGCGAACTTTTCCACGATCCAACTTTTAAAGGAACACTTAAACCAGGTAATAGGTCAGGTTATGCGACCGGGCTTTCCTGTGCAAACTGCCACGCGGATTTCGATGAGATCGCAAATCCAGACGGTCTGATTCGAGCAGGTCACAGTGTCGTGGGTGTGCCGCATCGCGGCGAAGCGAAAGGTGGAATGATTAAAGGCGCGGATTTCGCACGTGCGGCTGGTGGCGGTGGTTTCTGTTATGAGCACTTCTTACAGCGAGTCCCACACGATAAAGTGAATCCCACTGCTATCCCGGCAGAATATGCCGAAGCACTCATGGCTTATTTTGAGGTGATCTCTGGGGACAACAAAGGTCCCGAATTTGAGATCGCAATGCTGGATGCCGATGCGAAAAAAGCAGCGGGTGAGAAAATCGGTGCTATGAGCGGGGATTCAAGTAAGGGCTGGGAACTTTTCGGACGCGCCTGCATTGTTTGCCATCCAGCGGCGAATAAAGCCGGGGTTGGTCCGCAACTTGTTCGTTCCAGGGCCCCTCGCGATATTGATAAAACAATGGTGCGGTGGGCTACTAAAATTCGCGGTGGCGGATCTCTTATGCCGTTCTATGCCGCTGACATCCTTAGTGACCAGGAGATCGCTGATATTCTTGCATTTCTGCGTCAGGAAATAGAGAGCATAAAGCAGTAAAGAACCGATTCGGCTGGAATCATTCTTCCAGCCTCATATTCTATCTTTGAATCTGTTTGATTTTTTGTAACCAACTCTCTTTGCTACTCGTTTTTTGGAAACGAAACAGTAGTCGTATTCGTCTCAAAACGTATAAGCGTTTCGATTGATTAAAATATGAAGAGAGGTGGTGTCATGAAAGGATCTCGATTCCTTACAATATCTTTTTACATTCTCCTTACGGGTTTCGTATTAAGTTTCGCGAGTTGTGGTGGGAGCAACCTCAACAACCCTGTTTCGGAAGGGGATGCGGTCGCTGAGGGTAGTGGGAGTACCGACGGTGTCGTTGAACTTACAGGAAACCTAAACGCTGAGGAGACGACGGAGCAGATTGCCAATCTTGACGTAAAAGTCACCGTTACGAAGAAAACGGTGGACCCCGGTGAAGAGGTGGAGTTGGCTGCTTCCGTCAAAGGAGTTAGAGGTAGCAGTGTCACATTGAACTGGCTGAATATTACAAAGTATGGGAAGCTTTCCGCCTCCAGCGAAAATCCAATTACTTGGACTGCTCCGCAAACATTAAATGGGGCGAACGCTCAAGTTGAAGTCATCCAACTTATTGTGACTGTGATTAGCGAAGTTGTTTCAGTCGGTGCCTCTGGAATTGATACTGATACCCAAATTATTTCGGAAACAAAAACGGTTTTACTAACCGTTAGAGATTAGTTCGCAGAAACAAAATCTGTCCTAACAAGCGATAGTTGTATCCGATACGCTTGACATGCTGACAGAGTTTGCCTCTGCTTTGCCTTGTCTTAGGGTATCAAATGAAGAGAAAATTGATTCGTACGTTTATTGTAGTTATGTCTATGGTGGTAATCTCTGGAATGGAATTGCGTGCTAGCGGACAACAGCATTTGGTGCAAAAAGGCGATACATTGTGGGGGATTTCTCGGAAATATAAAGTACCTCTGAAAAAGATTATTCAGGCTAACAGTATTCAACCAACGAATCCATTGCAGATTGGGAAAAAGCTTTTAATTCCTGGAGCACCCGTTGAAGGGATCTGGTATCGGGTTAAAGCCGGGGATACGTTGTCTGGTATTGCGAGTCGTCATAACGTTGACTGGCAAGACCTTCAGCGCATTAATGGTATAACTTCACCGCGTCGCCTCCAGATTGGCACAAGAATCCGTATTCAACGAGATAACAGTCTAAGTTTTGGAAATCCGCTTCGGGTCCCTTTAGTCGTAACCTCAAAGTATGGTTACCGTCATCATCCTGTGACGAGACGTTACCAACTTCATGAGGGTATAGATTTTCGTGCTGCTACAGGCACACGCGTATATGCCTCCAGGGCGGGTAAGGTGATTTTTGCTGGTCGCAGAAACGGCTATGGTAAAGTTATTGGTATTGAACACGAGGGCGATTTTACGACATGGTATGGGCATTTGTCAGGTATTAGAGTAAGAGTTGGGCAAACTGTCACAAAGGGAAAGGTAATTGGGCTTTCCGGGAACACGGGTGTTTCGACAGGACCCCATTTACATTTTGAAATTAGGTACAAAGACAGAAGTGAAAATCCAACGAATCACATTACTATACCATAAACGGGGTTTGCTACTCGTAGCGATTGTTTTTCTCTCATTAGCGTATTTTCTGGGTCAAGAAAACACATCATCAGATTCTTTTAACCTGAGACCCGAAGTTGGCACGCGTGGACTTGGGTTGAGCGGCGCATTCATCAGCAGTGCAGACGATGCCACAAGTCCCCTCTGGAATCCCGCCGGACTTGCCACGTTGGAGCGTGGAAACCTAATTTACGACCTCTCCCAAGGTGCCATCTCCATCGCTTATCCTATCAAATATATTGGCACATTTGGTATAAATTTCCTTGATTTAAATCGCAACGATCGATTTCTCGTAGAACATACGGCGAACCCGATTGGCAGTTTCAAACTCGGCAATAATCAAGCGCTGTTCTCCTATGCGAGGCGGTTCGGCAGTTTTCAACTGGGTGCCAGCACAGGGTATAGCCGGGCACCTTATTATGGCAGTCTCTGGGCACAAAATTATGATGTTGGCGTTCTCACAGAACTTACCCCTTACCTTGCTGTGGGGATGCGATTACGCGACATTGCTGGCGTAACCATTCGACATAGAGATGGTCAGGTATTGCAAACTTTCGATCAGCAACTTGCCCTCGGTGCAGTCCTAACGCCTCACCCGATTATCCGATGGCATAATCGACTCGATATTATCCATCCATGTTTTGGGACAAGCGTAGAAATCGGAAATAGAACGATCGCGGCTCACATCGGGTCAATGTTCACCTTTGGCACTGGAACCCCTTCTCAATCTTGGAGTGTCGGGTTTTCACTGAACCAATTGGGGAAGCAGTTCCATTATACATATTTGAATCACCACGATTTCGAGCATAGACATCTCGCTTCGATAGGCATGTCTTTCGGTCTTCCCCAACCTGTTTCACGGTCAGCAGTCAACAAAGAAGTGCCTGAAAGCGGGCGCCCGATGGCTGCTCGTCCCTATAAAGCTGCCCAAATCGCGAGGGAATACGACATTGATGTAGCACTCATGCTTGCTATTATTCATACGGAATCCAACTTTAATCCGCTTGCCGTGTCGGAAAACGGCGCAGCAGGCTTAATGCAGCTCATGCCTGGTGCTGCACGAGACCTTGGACTCAAGGTGCCGCAGTACAAAAATAGAAGGAAACCGAACCGTGATCCGAAGATAGATGAACGATTTGATCCGAACATAAACTTGCACGCGGGTTTAACTTATTTCAAGATGCTTTATAAAAAACATTTGAACAATTTGACTTTGGCACTCGGCGCATACAACGTTGGTCCCGCCAAAGTGAAAATACGTGGTCCCCTTATTAGCAGAGGTAAAAGATATGCGAAGAAGGTGATGAACCGCGCCCAATATTATCGTGATAAGGCGGCACAAATGGAAACGGATCTCAAGCGTTTAGAAAGAATCCTTAATCAATAAAGAAGGCGCGAAGCGCGCCAGCTGCGGGGAGATAGCATGGATAAAATTAGATTAGCAATCGTTGGATGTGGCGGTATGGGACACCGACACATGTACGGGTTAGCGGAACTGCATCGGGCAGGATGGACGCGGTTTAACCTTGTCGGTGCTTGTGATCCTGTCCTCGCGAATGCCGAGTCGCTCGCTTCGCAAGCAGAAGAACGTTTCGGAGAGAAACCTGCTGTTGTTGGGAGTCTAGAAGAGCTCGCTGCAGTCGGCGTAGATGCTGTGGATGTGACGACTACGCCACCGTATCATCACACCGTGGCTATTGAGACGCTTGAGCGTGGGTGGCACACGATGGTCGAAAAGCCGATGGGGTTGACCGTTCGAGCCTGTAACCTGATTCGTCGTGCTGCCGATGCGTCGGATGCGATTCTTAGCGTTGCGGAAAACTATCGGCGCGACCCGATCAATCGGCTCGCAAAAGCGCTGATAGATGCAGAGGTTATCGGCAAACCTCGTTTCCTCATTCACCAGGCGATCGGTGGCACAAACCGTATGACTATCTCCGTCTGGCGACACCAGAAAGATCAAAGTGGTGTATTACTTGATGTCGGTGTTCACTATGCGGACATGATCGAGTATCTGCTTGGCGATATTGATACAATCTATGCGCAGACGCGACTCCATGAACCGATCCGGTATAACGCCGCGGCAGTGACGGGTGAATCCGGCTCTAATCCTGCTGGGGTGTATACGAAATGGCAACGTAAGATGCCTGCTGAATTCGAGGCGACTGCAGAGGATGCGGCGTATGCGACCTTGACTTTCAAAAGCGGGGTTGTGGGGCAATATATTGAGGACCACGGGGCATGGGGAGAAGGCGGTTGGCTTCGGAAAATTCACGGATCCCAAGGCTCTATGACGCTCCCCGGCGACCGGAGCGGCGGAATTATCACCCTCAATATTAACGGCCAGGAAACGATTAATGACGAGCGACTCTTGGATCTCGTTCCAGATTTTCGTTTAGATGCCGTCACAACAGATCTCTTTGGCGGAGACCGGTTGTGGAAATATGAATTGCCGTTTACGCAAATTGACCCGAAGATTATCGCCATTGAATATGGAGACTTTGCTGAAGCCATCGCTGGAAACAGTGAGGTTGAGGTCGATGCCGATCAGGGGACTCGGTCTGTTGCCCTTTCATACGCGATGCTTGAGTCGGGGGCAACGGGACAGATCGTTCAAATAGATCAGATGTTGGATGAATCCATTAATACATACCAACGCGAAATTGACGAAGGATTAGGTATCTAACCGTCTCGCAGTTGTGCGTTGGAGGACAATCGATACAATGACAAGCAAGCAGGAATTCGGGATCGGTTTGATTGGGTTGGGTATCGGACAGCAGCATTTGCTGGGTTATCAACGTCAAGGTTTACGCGTTGCTGCAATCTGTGATAAAGATGCTGGACGGCTTAACGAGGTTGGAGACCAATTTCACATCGATCAGCGGTATACTCGTATCGCTGATCTGATTGCGGATGCTGATGTTGATGTGGTTGATATGGCAGTGCAGCCGTGGATCCGTTCCCCTATCGTCAAAGCCGCTGCTGCGGCTGGTAAGCATATTCTCTGTCAAAAACCGTTTTCAATGTCGATGCAACAAGCGGTTGAAATGGTGGAGATCTGTGAGCGACATAACGTGCAGCTGATGGTGAACCAGAACTCCTGCTTTGTTCCCGGTTTCCTCGCGATTGAACCCTACATCACTGCTGAGCATCTCGGCGAAATTTACCATGCCTCAATAACCTGCAACGGGTTCTACACGGAGTTCCCTGAACGCCATCTGATTCCAGCGATGCAGGTGCATCACATTGGACTTATTCATAAATGGTTCGGGGAATATGAGAGCGTTTATTGCCAAGCACACGGACATAACCGCACTATTGAGGACGGAGAAGCCGTTTCCGTCGCGCTTTTCAAGAGTCGGAGCGGTGTCCAAGGCTTGCTTTCGTGTAACTGGGCGTTTCTCGCCGATTCTGGACGCAATTTACAGCATCCACACGAGGAAATCCGCATCCAAGGGACGAAAGGGGCAATCTACGGAAACAGCGAGGATATGACGGTTCAACTCACGGAACCGGAAGTGCGTGAGATTAAACCGTCGATTGAGGGAACGTGGTTTCCAGATGCCTTCGGAAACGTGATGACTCACTTTCAGGAGTGTCTACGTACGGGAGAAACGCCTATCACACATGGACGTGGTAACTTGCACGTTGTCCAAACGGTGTTCGGACTTCACCAGTCGGCGAGGTCTGGGGAGATCGTCCTGCTTGACGATATTTCCTTGGATGGCGACTACGACCTGAGTCCGCATCCTGTTCACAGCGCGGATGATACAATTATCCTGCAGTGATACCACCCGCCATTTTCTACCATTCTCCTCTTCGATCGGGCCAGGGGTGTGCTTTGGCGACCTCTTCGTTGAGATCCGTTCCCCATCCGGGACGTGTCGGGATTTTCATGTAGCCATCCGTAATGTCCGGAACGTGCGTCGTCAAATCGTCTTTCCATGGGACATCATCAATGTCTATCTCCATGATTCGCACGTTGGGCAGCACGGCACAGAGGCTCGCACTCATGTGGGTTGCAAGGTGGCTGTAGTAGTTGTGGGGCGCGACGTTGAGTTGGAACACGTTTGCTAAGTCCCCGATTTTCTTTGAGGGTGCGAATCCGTTCCAGGGCACGTCTATCATGAATACATCGGCGGCACGGCACTCAAAGTAGGGAAGGTACTCGCGCATGTAATAGAGGTTTTCGCCGGTGCATATCTTCGTGGTCGTGGAATCCTTGATTTGGCGGATAGCCTCGTGGTCGTACATATCAATTTCTAACCATAACATGTCGAATTGCTCAAGGACTTTGGCGATACGCATGCAGGCTTCCGGCTTGAAGTTAAAGTTCAGATCGAGGTTGATACTGACATCAGGACCTACGGCTTCCCTGAAAGTGCCGATTAAGGTTTCAATGTGGCGTAGCACTTGAGACGTTACGTTTCCGTCGGTCGTGCCGGGTCCACCCCCGAAGCCTCCGAAATGAACAGATGCGGTGTCGCCGGGGAAAATGACGTTGGTTTTGAGCGCAGTGAAACCCCTTTCGACGACTTCACGCCCTAAGGCGGCGATGGAATCCATGCTTTTTAAGGGTGGGACCCCGATGAGTTCATAGTTGCGTGCCCGGGAAGAACCGCAGTGCGACCAATAGACCCGGACATCATCACGTGTGGGACCACCGAACAACTCAACAACCGAGATTCCTAACGCCTTCGCCTTAATATCCACTAAGGCACACTCAATGCCGGCAATCGCTTTCGCCGCAATACCGCCGGGGCTTTGTCGAGAGCCGCGAATCATGTCCCAAAATCGCATCTCGTAAGCGCGTGGATCTCGTCCAACCATCAGTGGTGTAAAGTCTTTGATAGTCCCTACCACGCCGTTAGGGTTCCTGCCGTCGCTACATTCACCGTAGCCGGTGACACCTTCGTCGGTTTCGACCTTCACAAAAGTCCATGGACGCCATCCAGCGTCCACAATAAACGTTTCAATATTTGTAATTTTCATAGAAATTCTTCCTACAGTTCAATGTAAATTCGATGAAGGGTTTCGTAGAACAAACTGTTAGTTTGTGCCAATCGCTACGCAAACTAAATGAAGATTAATTTATTAATTCGGTAATTTTTAAAACGAATCCAGTGCGGTTGGAAACCACACCTACCGGGCCGGGGGACATACAGAATTACCGAAATATTTTCTGAAACTTCATACAGTTTGCGCTACAACTGAGGTTACAGTTTAACAATTTCTTTACGTCGATCTGATTCAAGTAAGGCATCACAAACACGCATTGTGTCTACTGCCACTTCGGACCACTGCGTCTCAAGGTTCCCGGATTGCACAATCTGAGAGAATGTTTCAATCATCTTGACCTCCTGAATGCCCCCGTCAACCGTGTTTTGTTCATTTCCATCTGGTCCATGCACCCAAAACCGAGCAGTGTCTTCAGAAGTCGGGACGGTGAAATCATCACAAACGATTGATGCCCGTGTGCCGGCGACCTCAAACCACTTCCGAAGTCCTGTATCAAACCCACAATCTAAGGTAGCGATGCGTTCATCGCTGAACCAGAGGATCCCCGCAAGATTAAAATCCACGCCGACTTTGTAACGCGCCGTCGCGAACACCTGTGTCGGCAGCTCCTCGAATGCCCAGAGAATGGCGCGGACACAGTAGTAGCCTAAATCTCCGAGACTGCCCCCTGCGAACTCCTTCATTGCGCGGATATTCCCGACAGGAATTGTGTCCCAATTGAAAGTAAACGCTGCTGTCACGCGTCGGAGCCGTCCGAGGGTGCCGTCCCCTAATTTCTTCTTCATCGCCGTGGTGCGTTCATGGTGAACCCACATCACACCGTCCATGAGTTGTACCCCGTTTTGGCGACAGGCATCTGCCATTGCGATCGCCTCATCGGTGTTTGCAGCGAGCGGTTTCTCACAGAGGACGTGTTTGCCGTGTTCGGCGGCTTTGATTGTCCATTCGGCGTGAAGTGAGGGGGGTAAGGGGATGTAGATGGCATCAAGCGATTCGTCGGCGAGAAGCGCGTCATAAGTGCCGTAAGCCGTGGGAATATTGTGTTCCTGCGCCCATGTTGCAGCGCGTTCCTCTGTTCGACTCGCAACTGCAACTAAATCTGCGTTTTCGGCGAAATGGATTGCACGGGCGACTTTTGTTGCGATGTTTGCTGTGCTGAGGATCCCCCAGCGGACGGGTGATTTTGCTTCAGTTGTCATATTACTCCGTCTGATGTGAAGTTACTCATTCTGACGCTTGGATTCACTACAATATACCACGAAATAGGAAATTGATCAAGCATATAGGAATAGAGTTGAATTGGTTTCAACTTGATTTTGAGAGTAAAAGTGATATACTAAGAAAGTCGAGAGCAATAAACACTTCGCGCTCGTAAAGGAGTTTCATGAATACGAAAAGATTTACATTATTCGCGTACCTATTCACGGTTCCCGTGCTAATGCTGGGACTTTCGGCGTGTGATCGGGTTTCACAGATTGTTCAACCTCCCACACCACAGATGACGGAAGGGAGTGCAGAAATCGCCATAGGGGTTGCCTTACCCTTGACGGGTCGGCTCACTGACACGTTTGGCATCCCAATATTGCAAGGCTTTGAATTGGCACTCGATGAGATTAACGCTGCCCACCCTAATGGTGCCAAGCTCAAGCTTATCGTCGAAGACGGTCAGGGCACGACAGAAGGCACAGTCGCTGCTTTCAATAAACTGATTCATCAAGATAGGGTATCTGTTATCCTTGGACCTACTACTTCAACGCACACGAAGGAAGTTTTTCCGATTGCACAAGAGAATCAGGTAGTGGCAATCAGTCCGACCTCCGCTGCCCGGGGTCTCAGCGCGATTGGAGATTTTGTGTTCCGCGTCGCGCTGACTACAGATATACTTATCCCCAGGGGTATTGAAGTAACACAGACACACCTCGGTTATCAACGCGTGGCGACACTCTATGATGACACCGATCTTTTCTCTACAGATGGAGATGCGGCAGTGCGGGAGGTGCTCAAGGCACGGGGTATTGAAGTGGTCGCCACTGAAACCTTCCAAGGTGGGGATACCGACTTTTCTGAACAGTTAACCCGAATACAGGCTCTGGATCCCGATGTTATCTTTGTTTCATCTCAACCTCCAGAAAAGCCTGGCATCCTCATCCAAGGGCACACACTCGGTATATCCGCCCCCTTTATCGTGCGGACATTGACAGCAGACAATGTGCGAGTTGCAGGCGTAGCCGCCGAGGGCGCGATGACTTTTATCGGATGGGGTGCTGCTGTCAATACACCGGGAAATCAAGCGTTCGTAGAGAATTATACCACCCAATTCGGCATGGCACCGAACAATTACGCGGCGCGCGCGTATGCGGCATTTTATATTCTCGCGGAGGCGATCGAGAGGGCACACTCCACCGATGCCGCTGCGATTCGAGACGCGCTGGCAAGTATCAGGGATTTTGACACAATTTTAGGCAAATTCTCTTTTGATGCTAACGGGGATGCGGTTTACGACCCGAAAATCCTGGTTGTCAAGGATGGCGAGTTGGTGCTCTTTGAGTAATCCATCCTCGAGAGACTTGACTTTGCGATAATTTACAAAAATCGTGCAACATTCATTAGACCAATTTTATACGAAATCAGAGGTCGCGCGGGCATGTTGGGAGCATTTCACGGAGACGCTTTCAACCTTAAACCGAAGTCTCAGCGACCTCTTTTTCGTAGAGCCTGCCGCTGGTACTGGTGCGTTTTATAAACTCTTACCGCCGGAAAAACGATTAGGCATAGATCTCGTGCCGAAATGTAGCGATGTGAAATCCCAAGACTTTTTTGAGGTCACCGATTTCCCGTTTACACGCAGAGATACCGCGGTTATCGGTAATCCACCTTTCGGCAAGCGCGGAAAATTAGCGATAGACTTCTTTAACCATGCTGCCCATCTGGCGGATATCGTGGCGTTTATTGTCCCCGTCAATTTCCGAAAGTTTGACACGCACAAGCGGCTTGATGAGGGCATGCGGTTTATTAGTCAATTCCCACTCCCAAGAGATGCGTTCCACCTCGCAACCGGTAAATCCTATGCGGTAAATACGGAGTTCCAGATATGGACCCGTTTGAGAAGCGCCCATCTGGACATGCGACAACATAAACGCTTACCAACCCGACACCGTGATTTTCAGATGTGGCAGTATAACAACACACCTGACGCCTTGAAAGTCTTCCAAAATCCGTTTGATTTCGCTGTGCCGTGTCAGGGATGGCAGGATTATTCTCGGAGAGAGATAGATGAAAAGCAGTGCGAACGGCATAAACAGTGGATGCTTTTAAAAGCACAAAATCCGACTGTCTTGGCGCGGCTGATGGGGATTGATTACGAACGCTTGGCACAGGAATGTGCTACGGCTGTCCCGGGTTTTCGGAAGGGGGATTTGGTGAAGGTGTACAGGGATCACTATGAAGTCTGAACTGTTATTTATAAGCGTATGAGATGGACGGGACACTCTACCCAAACCGTTCGGGTCGGTAGGGTGCGAACCAATCCACCCTTGCATTGTCGGCAATTTCCAAGCTTGCCATTTCACCCACCAAAGGTGCTAATGTTACACCGCTGTGCATTAAAGCGATATACAGATTCTGCACCGCCTCGGTAAACCCCAGGACCGGAAACCCATCAAGCGGCATTGGACGATAGCCAACCGGTGTTGGAATCGCTTCAGCGTCCCCTATAGTTGGCAAATACGCCTTGGCACGCGCGAGGAGGGCATCGGCGTGCTGCTGTGAATCATCACGGTTTATCCCTTCTTGGGTCCCCTGTCCGATTCTAAGACTCCCGTCACCCATTTGCCGGAGGTGGAGGTGCTGATGGTTCTCATCTGTCGGAGGCGCGTGGATGATTGCAACGTTGTTTAGGACTTTAGCACACGGGGTTGTCTCAATAACGATCCCCGGACTCCGTTGTTGCGGAATATGTGCATGCGCGAAGGCGGCGAGTTCAGTCGTCTGAACACCGCTCGCTAAAACGACACCCTCGCACGGAAATTCGGCATCAGCGGTTTTGACAGCAACAATACTCCCCTCACGAACCACAAACCCTGTAACGCTGGTTTGTGGATGCACAACCGCCCCACTTTCGCATGCCCGTTGGAGACACACCTCGATGAATCTGTCTGTCTCAACATGTATATCGGCTTCTGAGAAGGATGCGGCTGCTACAGTGCCAGGGTGTAAGTGTGGTTCAAATGCCAACATCTCGTCACGCGTGATGAGCCGACACGGGTAACCCCATTTCTGAATTTGTTGGATGCGTTGACGGAGTTGTGTCGCACGTTGTGGCGTGTTTTCCCACCGCATTTCGCCGCCATAGTGGATACCTATATCCGCATCCAGTTGATGTGCGAGGCGGTACCACATATCCAAGGAACGCCGGTTGAGGGTATGGTAATCCCGCGGCTCTTTCCCGAAGGCGTTTGCCCACGCGAAAGAGTGTCCGGATGCCCCGGCACCAGGAACCTCGCGCTCCAGAACCGTTACAGCGATACTATTGCGGCGGGACAGATGATACGCGATGGCGGCTCCGATGACACCCGCACCGACTATCACAATTTTTTTTCTTTTGGGACTGGGGGAAGGACTGGATTTTCTGTTTGACAATTTTTTATTTGAGGGCTACATATCTTCGGATGCTACTATAGTTGAAAGAATTCTATCGATGCGCTGCGACAATAAATCCTGTTAATCCGGTAAGCAGCAATTGGAAACCGGTTTGATAGAATAGCATTAGAAACGGTTGACAGAGCGCAATTAAACCCAGTGCGATGAAGCCGATAGAAATTTGTTCACACACGGTTTTCTGCGAAAAGACGATCGAGAAGACGATTACGCCGGGTAGCAGTAGGTGTAGGGCAGTGCTATTAAGCACGGGAAAGAAAGGCTGGTAGAGAAAAAGGATGCCGATGCCCGCGAAAGCGGCTGAACCGATAGTCGCTGCGTGTTTCGTTGGGGTTGTCATGCCAAATGCAATCGCAGTGGCGAAAAGGATATGGAACGTTGAACCCTGCAAGATTGAAGGGACAGGCAGATAGAGAAATCCGAGTCCCATCACTAAACATACACCGGAAATGATGGCGATTCGCGGTTTATTCTCAAAGGCGGTACCCGCGAGGATCGCAGCGATGCTCAGCAACACGAGTGCGATGCCTTTGAGCAAAACGGCATTCTGAACGATGAAGGATGGCAGGAATGAGATACCCTCTACATAGAGGAAGAACATACCGAGAACGAAGAACCCGACCGCAAACAGTTGGTTCCGTTTTTCTTTGGTTTCCATAACGATTTTCGATCCCTGTGAAAGTCAGGTCTCCTGTAGCCTTGCGTATCCAGCCCTATCACTCTCCCCGTTTCAGTAAACGGTCTACCCAGGTTTTGGATTGTTCCGCAATGAGTTGACTTTGCAGTTTGTCCACTTCTGTGGACAACCGCTCTTTTTGGGTTCGGAAGTCTTCCACCTTTTCCTGGAGTTGTTTATTTGTAGCGATAAGGGTTTTATTCTCCCTTTCCAATTTTTCACACGTTTCCTTCAGATGCGTGATATGAAAAACCTGACAACTGAGGTTCTCAATAATATCATCGGTTGGGATATTATAGGTGAGTTTTTTTATCAGGAGTGCGAGCCCATCAATCCTTAACTGAATCTGGGGTCTGGGACTACCGCCAGGCGTTTCAGGGGGAGCAGAGACGACGCGCAGATACGGTTCAATGTCCCCATCTCTTCGTTTTAATGTTCGGTTAATTATTCCTTCTTCCACACCTATTATCTCAGTGATTTTGGAAGGGGTCAGATAGAGGTCCATTCCGAAATTTCCTAACACATCTCTTCTACGAACTAAAGGGTAATACTGTTGCTTTCTATCAAGTGAGATTGAGAAAAGCATAACATATATTGAAACATCTGGCAAATTAAAATTTGGGTGTATCTATAGGGGGAGCTTTGAAGCACATTGTCGGCGCGAGGTGTGCTTCGCGGTCCCGGCAGATAGCAAAATACGGTTAAAAAACGCAGACGCTATGAAATCCCGTCCCAATATTTCCACATATCATCAGGCGTCTCAAACTTAATCTGGTCGAGGTCTTTTCGGCGGTACCGACTAATGCATGCGATTCGGAGATTGCGACCACAGTTCAGACCTGCAGCGTGGCTCATCTGATGATGCCAAAAACAGACATCGCCTGCCGCGCCGGTGAATTCGTAACTCGGTCCTAAGTCAAACGGTGCGATACCGCCTGGGAGGCTATCCAAGTCATGGTATCTGAAGTATTCCGCCCAAATTAGATGGCTTCCGGGCCAGACGGTAAATCCGCCGCCCTGTTTTTCAACTGTGCCCAGATAAACGGTAGCCCCCAGCGTGAACGCACTCACGACCCCTTTCGGCACACCGTTGGTAGGCGTGTGATAACCGTCAAGGTGTCCCAAGGGTTCACTCCATTTTCTATCTGGATCTGGAAAATTGATATGCGGTCCCGCGCCACCGCTCGTATTCAATTTGTCCTTGCCGACGAGCTCCTCTGCCATAGCGAAGACTCGGTTGCCGTATGTTGTGCCGCTGATGACCTCTTCACTGCCAACAGGAACCGTGCGATATCCCTGGCGTATCCAGGATTCGGGATCGTTTCTGTCTTCGTCCATCGCTTCCCAGAGTCGATCAAGCGCGGCATCAATCCCTTCCTGCTCCAAGGCACCACGCACAATTAGATAACCGTTTTCCTTAAAGAATTCCTTGTCTGCTGCAGTTAGATATGCCATGGTTCTATCTCCTATAGTTTTCCGCTCGGCATTATTCACAACGGCTTGGCACTGGTGAGCGGCCGACTTAACTACACACGAACCTGGAACCCGTTTTCTTCCTTCGCTTTTTGGTAGGGTGCTTCCTCCAGATTCAACCCGAAACCGGGACTTTGTGGGATGTTCACATAGCCGTTTGATATGGAATACCCGGCGTCATCTAAACCCGGGGTAGTCGCATGGTCCCATTCGACGAATTCAAATCGTTCCACCTTTGCTGATAGATGACCGGTGACATAATTACCGTAGTGCCCGCCGTAGTGATGGGGTGCCGTGCCAACGCCAGCTGCATCCAATTCGGGTCCCAACTCAAGCCAGCGTGAGAAGCCGGGAGAGAAGATATCGTATTGGACAATATCGATGAGTCCGTCTTTTGCCCAGTCTACCAAATTCGGTGAGGCACTACCTTCGCCGTCAGCAATACGGGTTTCTAAACCTTCGGCGTTTAGCCATTCTCTCAAGAGGCTATAGACACGGGCATCCTCGTGGAATGCCTCCTCCATCCAATAGACGTTTGCATCCGCCGCGCCGCCGAGCACCTGTTTGGTGAGATTAAGATTGTAGCCGTTGTTTGCATCTATCAAAATCGAAGCATCGGGTCCGACAGCCTCTCGGACGGCGCGGATGACATCAATATCGCGTTGCGTCCCTTTGTCGAGTGGCATGTGCATCGCCCCGCGCCCTACTTTGATTTTGTAAGCGTTATGCCCGCGCGCCTTCCCTTCTAACGCCTCAGAGGCAATGAGTGCCGCGGCTTCGGCATTATCGTCAAGGTGCAAATCATCAATATAAAGCGAGGTATCGTAACATGGGGAGCGAAACTCCCCGTTTTCTCCAGAAAGCATGGCGTAGACGGGTTTTTGCGCCAATTGTCCCACGAGATCCCAGAGCGGATACTCCAACATCCTGAATTCTTCGGTGACCCCGTTTTCTGCGTCGAATGCGTCGCTGAGCTGAAATCCGACGATAGTTTGCGCTTTTTCACGGGAAATTCGGGACCATCCGAAGCCGCTGGCACCCTCTGTTGTCGTTAGACGCGCGATAGGGGGGCGGACATGCAACCCGTGTTCATCCAGACGTGAATTGCAACCTGCTTTACGAGGACGTTCGCCTGTCAAGCGTGCCCATTCAATCCGTTCGATTCTTACGTTCTCCACTCTTAGCCACCTCCGTAGATGTAGATTCCATTTAAATAAAAAGAGAGGCGCGATCCTGTTGACTTATAGTCGAATTTAGGACGCTGCGCCTTTAAAGATTGAATGTCTCGCTGGTAGGGTTTGGGTAACCCAGCCCCTACAATTGCGTTTCAAGGAGGGCGAGACTTGCGGGATCCAAATGGTGGTAATTCTCAATCTCGTAACGATTGCCGTCGGCATCTTTAATAAGCACCCGTCCATTTTCAAGACTGACGACATCATATCGGGTGCGCATGCCGAACGTGACGGGACCGCGGTTGGTTTCTACGACCCACCGTGTAACACCGAACTGACCATCGAGTTCGTGGATCTTGGTAATCTTCGGCATAAAATACCGTTTTTGCAACTCGGACACGAGGATTTCCACTGATTCGCGAGGCAGCTGTTTGATGTCCTGAATGATACCGATTTCCGCTCCTTCGCTATCGAGGAGTGTGATATATTTGTTAGAATCGGTAAGCGGAAAGGATCGGATGGCTTCAACGTTTGTGTGACTGGTGCCGTCTGGCAGTTCAACTGTGAGTTCTTCAAACGAATTTCGCGTAAGTCTAACATTAGAGGCATCAAGGAATTCTACCTCATCGGTAATCTTCACGGCTTCCTGCATTATGTAACGTCTCCTTCTTCCGTATCAAGGAAGAGGCTCTGGTGCGTGCTTTCAAGGCGCGCACCAGAACAATATGGTTACCTATAAGGCACGAATCTTTGACAATTCTGTCTGCTTTTCACACAAACCTGCATAAGTCCCGTCTTTGGCAAGAAGTTCTTCATGCGTGCCGATTTCATCGACTTTCCCGTCTTTCAGCACAACCAATCGGTCGGCATATTTGAGCGTAGAGAGTCGGTGTGCAATAGCGAACACCGTCCGACCGCGGACAAGCCGTTCCAATGCTTCCTGAATATTCGATTCAGTCTCTGTATCCACAGAGGATGTCGCTTCGTCTAAGATGAGAATTCTCGGATTTTTCAGGATTGCGCGAGCGATAGAAATCCGTTGCCGTTCACCGCCGGACACGCGAGCCCCCCGTTCACCGACCATTGTATCGTAACCATCGGGGAATTTGATGATAAACTCGTGGGCGTTTGCGGCTTTCGCTGCAGCGATAATTTCATGCCGAGACGCACCCGGTTTTGAATACCCAATATTTTCGGCGATTGTGCCTTGGAACAGGAAGGGATCCTGCAACACCACACCTACCTGTTGCCGTAATGCTTTGAGTTTAATATCACGGGTGTCGTGTCCATCAATCTCTATTGAACCCTCGCTCGGATCGTAGAAACGGGTAATCAAGTTAATAACCGTGCTTTTTCCCGCCCCACTATGTCCGACAAGCCCAATCATTTCACCGGCTTCTGCGCGGAAACTGACACCATTGATAGCATTTTTTTCCGCATCGTAAGAGAAATAGACATCCTTGAATTCGACCTCGCCTTTGATGTTGTCAATCGTAACGGCATCTTCTTTTTCCGCGACACTTGGGGGGGTGTCTATGATTTCAAACACTCGATCCGCAGAAGTTGCGGCCCGGATGAAGCGTTCATTCATCTGGCAGAGCGTGTAAACGGGTCTGAAAAACCGTCCCATCAACGCCTGGAACATAAAGAGATCACCGAGGGATAATTCGCCTTGAAAAATCTGCGAACCGCCAACCAACCATATCAGGATAGAGCCGGAGAAAATGATGAATTCCATGATCGGGCGATAGAGTGTCCACAACTTCGCCGCATGCATTTCACCATCGAACACCTGATAGGTCTTTTCACTGAATCGGTTTACTTCATAGCGTTCGCGTGCGAAGGCTTTGACAACCCGAACCCCCGGGATGGTGCTTGCCAGTATCGTGCTAATATCGGCATACCGTTTCCACAACACGGAAAAAACTTTACCCATCTTTTTTCCAAAGAAGATGGTGAAGAAAATGAGGCAGGGAACCGGAATCAGTGTCCAAGCCGCCAACTTCCAGTTGGTGAGAAACATAATGATGCAAATGTAGATCAGTGTCAGGGAATCGCCGATTAAGTCCTGTAACCCGTTTGCGATGAAATCCCGGAGCCTCCCCACATCCTGTGTGATTCTCGACATGAGGTTACCGGTATCCCGCTGATTGTAAAAATCTAACGAGAGTGCGTTGAGATGTTCATAAGTTTCGTTCCGAAGTCGGCGTGTAATATTTTGACCTACCCACGCCATCATGTAGCCTCGCACAGCGGAAGCCCCCATCGTGAAGACGTTGAAACTTACCATTAAGAGGACAATGGTGAGGAGGTGTCCCCAACTTCCCGCAACAGGCAGCGTTAACCACCCTGAGATACTTTCGACGATGCCGCTGAGGTGTCCCCAGGTCGGTGCGGCGACTGGCTCACCGGTCTCCGTTAAAGTCGCACCGTTTATAGCCGCACTGGCGGGAACAAGGATATTATCGACCATCTCCCGGCTCAGCACTGCCGGGAAAAGCGAAACGAGGCGGATGATCATCATCAAGGCAAGTGCTGGCACCGCGACATGCCAGAACGGGGACGAATACTTGATCAGTCGGAAGATGAGTTTTCGCTTTTCAACGCAATGAACACAAACACCGGACCAACGTGGCAGCGGCTGTCCGCATGTTTCACATTTGTTTTTATTTTTGCCCCAGCCTTGCGGACGGTGTTGTTTTTCATGTTCTACATCCGGGTTCGCTTCCTGAACCAAGGTCTCTAATTCAGGCGTTGCCAACTCAAACTTTGGTGAGACCTTGCGTGAGTAGCGTGCAACTTCCGCGGCATCCTCGGATGTTCTGATCTTGAGGATATTGTTACCATACATCTCGACGATCTCAACAGCCTCAACAGATGCCAGTGGAATCTCACGAAGTTGATGTTCCGGCGCACCGTTCTGGTTAAAGGCGATGAGTCGTTTATTAGTAGCAATTACCCAATCTTTGCCGTAGTTGCCATCGAACCGTAGATCGGTTGAGACAGCGACTTTGATTTCTTCTCCGTTTGCGAGTAGTGCCTGCGCCCGATCCTCTACTTCCTCGGGCATCTCTTCTATCGTTGTTAACTCGTCGTTGGCTTGTTCATCAGATGCAGGTGGTCCACAGGAAGGACGTTTCCGTAGAAATTCCTTCCTCACACTGGACGACTTCGGGATTATCCCGCGCATAAATTAACCCCCACAGAATAATTAAAGGCGTGTTTTAGCAGCCTATATTAAACAGTTAAGATACTTTATTTAACGTAAAATATAGGAAAAGGGTTAAATTAAAATGCAAAAAACTGCCGAAAAGTGTGAATATACGTGGAATTGGCGAATTTCAGCCCCAATCATCTCAATTTATGGGTTCGGTGGGGATGTACATATCAGGACCTCCATAGACTCATCGCCTGTATTTTCGATGCCGTGCTCACACCACGGTGGGAGATGAATGAATGTTCCTGCTTCAACGGGGACCTTTTCACCAGCGAGCGTCATCACACCTTTTCCTTTTAGAATCACGTAGCATTCCTCGGTATGGTGGCTTCCGGGTTCCAGAACGACGTGCGGCGGCACAAAAAACACGACTAATCCCAAGTTTTGTGCGGGTGCGTTCGGATTAGCAGGATGAACGACCCGGACACCGATCCCATCGCAGCCGGAATACTTTACAGGCACCCCGTCCTGAACGGTGACAACATTCGCTTGCACCTGATGTGCGGGTTTCGGAATAGGAGGTTCCCCTTGATACCCTTTAAACATCGTAATTTTTGCCATTTTTTTCTCCTTTATTAAAGTCGTCGGCACACTTCATATGCCACAACTATGGTTATTTACTTACCAGTCTCGCGTATAACCAGCGATCCAACCACCGTCCACCGGGAGGACAGTCCCATTGATATAGCTTGCATCCGGTGAGACGAGGAAGAGCACGGCTGCTGCGATTTCAGTGGTTTGCCCGGGTCTGCCAATCGGAATATGCGATAGCAGGCTCGCGGCGTTTTCGGTGTACGCCCCATCGTCTCCGTAAAAGAGTGCCTTCGTGCCACGCGTCAAGGTGGAACCGGGGGCAACAGCATTCACGAGGATCCCTTCCGGCCCGAGTTCCAACGCCATTGAACGCGTTAGATTCGCCACACCTGCCTTCGCGGCAACATAAGCACTCTGCAAGCGGAGGGGCACCAATCCAGCAATAGAACTGATGTTGACGATACGTCCAGTTGCGTTTTCGGAGCCAGACCTGTTGTGCGTCTCCAAGATATATGGAATGACAGCACGACTCGTCGCAAAAACACCCGTGAGGTCTATTTCCAAGATCCGTTGCCAGTCCTCTAAGGTGTACTGATGAATCGGTACCCTATCACTTCTTGTGTTAATTCCGGCATTGTTTATCAAAATCTCAATTTTTCCGAAATGCGCTGCAATCCGAGCAGCAACATCCTCCATTTGCGTTGCATCTGAGACGTTGCCTTCTACAAACAGACAGGTTCCACCGCTTTCTTTAACCTCTTCAACGACTTTTATGCCAGCTTGCGTGTCGATGTCAACGATTGCCACTTGTGCGCCATTGGTAACCAGTGCGTCTACGGTAGAACGACCAATGCCATTCGCGCCCCCTGTAACAATTGCGACCTTTCCCTCAAGTTCAACTTTCATGTGATTTTTCCTCTATATAGCGAGTTTTGGCTTGCGAGCTACGCTAAAAAATAGCAAGATAATTAGACCCGTGCCGCCGAGAATTCCTATTGCTGAGGAGATACCGAGCGCAGCAGGAAGATAGCCGCAAAACAGCGCGATGATTGCCACAGTGAGACTATATGGCAATTGCGTCCTCACATGGTGAATCGGGTCACAACTACTGGCGATGGAACTGAGGATCGTTGTATCCGAAAGCGGCGAGCAGTGGTCTCCGAAAATGGCACCGTCCAATACTGCCCCGAGGCAGATGATTGTTGTGAGTCCGTAACTCCCATTATCGAGCGAGAACGCCACTGGAATTGCAGTCGGAATCAGGATCGCCATCGTGCCCCAGCTGGTCCCGGTCGCAAAAGAGGTAACGGATGCACATATAAAGACGAGGACTGGAAACCAGAGCGGCGACACAATATCGCTGAGCATGGTTGTGAGGAATTGCCCCGTCATGAGCCTATCGCAACTCGCTTTTAACCCCCACGCCAAGAGCAAAATACTCAACGGGGTTAGGCTGCTTTTCACACCGCTCCAAACAACCGGTGCAATCTCTGAGAATCGTAGTTTTGAGAGCCAGCGTGCACAGCCAATTGAAACAATAAAGCCACTCGCTGCCGCACAGGCGAGAATTTTGACGTTGTCTGCCTTTGAAAGTGCGTCGCGCCATGCGGTTAGGGAAAAAATAAAGCCTGTCCCCTCCCCGTCTATCCAGAAACCCGCCAATAGCAGTCCGAAAAGCGTTAGGAGCGGTAAAACTGCCGAAAAAGGTTGTGTCACAGCATTGGGTAGACTCGTGAAAGCTGAAGTATGTCCAAGTGCTTTCGCATCTGGCGCGGCGATGTTCCCTGTCTCTCGAGCACGTCTTTCCGCCTTGTGCATCGCGCCGTAATCTCTACCACTGATCGCATTGACAATAACGAAAAGAATCATCAGGATACAGTAGAACCGGAAACCGAGTGCGTCAAAGAACATTGAATACCCATCACGTTCAAGTCCGATCGTCTTCGCGATATCCTCAAAGAGTCCGACTTCATAGCCGATCCACGTGCTGACGAACGCGAGACCCGCGATTGGGGCACTCGTGGAATCCACAAGAAACGCCAATTTCTCACGACTGACCCGGTGATGATCGGTGAGTGGACGCATCGTGGGACCGACAAGCATGGCGTTGGAATAATCCCCGATGAAGATGACAATCCCCATCAACCCGGTGATAAATTGGGCTGAACGGGGCCCTTTTGCGAACTGAGAAAGCCATACAACAACGCCTCCAATACCACCGGATGCTACCACAACGGAGATCGTTGCCATGATGAGGCATACAAACAGAACGACCCAGAAATTGAAGAGATCTACACCCTCATTTCCGATGCTCACAGCACGCAGAAACCAAACAATCTCCGTCAAAAAACCGATGGGGATGGCACCCTGTTGATACCATGAGAGCACGATCCCCACACCTACTGCTATGCCGAGACTTGGAAGCAGTCGCGTTGTCAGAATCGCTAATGTAACGGCAAGTAACGGTGGGATTACGCTGGACCACACAAGATTCTCCGCGCCATCCACCTGATCCGCACGCCACTTGAAGACAAAGCAGAGTCCCAGAAAGACTAAAAACCCAATTACAAATTTTAATTTAGCGTTCATCAGCGTCCTCGGCACCTTCTCTTTCGGTTCGTAGGATTTACCATACCTCCGCTGATGTGCATAATAGCATTTTTAGCGGTCGCTAGCAAGCCAAAACTCGGTATGTAAAGTTTTGAGCATCAATTTTTTCACTGCACTACTGTTGAGTTTCCCAACCTCACCTTCAAAACACGAATACACCTTCCGCCCGGCTGGAGCTTTCCATATACACTGTTCTCTGACGGTTTATCGCTATTTCCAGCACCGTCAACCTGTTTTTCTGGAAGGCTGCGCTGTTTTCACAATTTCAAGCACTGTTGTCAACTTTTAGGTAAAAAGTATGTGCGATTTTTCCAAGTTATGTTAACATGTAAATATGGATTTTCCGATACAATCTCTCATAGATGAAGACCAAGCTCAAGCCTGGGTGTTGAATCATTTCCATCCTGAAGGTCTAAGTTGCCCGAAATGTCAAGCGAGCGTGTCGGAGGAATGCCCTTTCGTAAGACCAAAACAAGTGGTCTACAAGTCTATCGCTGCAAACACTATGCGAGTGTATACACTCTCTATAGTCAGACAGTGTTCGCCGGTACACAGTTGCGTCCGTCGCAGGTTGTTCTGCTTTTGCATGGTGTCTGTCAAGGCGTTTCAAGTGCCCAACTCGGTCGTGAATTGGTTCTAAGTCGTCGAATCGTTCTTTCGCCCGTTCCGGGGTGTTGATCACTATTGATTTCGCACAACTTTTGAGAAATGTCAGTCAATTATTTATCAAACTCACGTCATAAACGAAATGATATACCCTCTTCGCAAATTACGCAGAAACTTTAGGAATTTTCTCGGGAACACGCTAAAATCCGTTTCTGAAATCGGAAAGACAGTTAGCAACTATCCAAGAGCCACCCTCCTAATGTGGCGGGCTAGTCCGAAGGAAACGGCTGCATTTTCCCTATTCAATTTGCTTTCGGCTGCAGTCACTCCCTTACAGATATGGCTCTCAAAGTACATCATTGATGGAGTGGCTGCGGCACTACAACTGACTGAAGGCACCTCAACGACGCACCTCCGGCTGATTGCTTTTCTCATCGGATTGCAAATATGCTTATGGTTGGCAAGTAACGCTATTACCAGTATTACAAATATGCTGGTCTACCCTCTAAACTTAAAAGTTATCCATTATACCGAAGAGCTCATTTTTCAGAAGCTCTCTCGGTTAGATTTGGCTTTTTTTGAATCCCCGAACTTTTTCAATCTGATGACGCATGCGCGAGAAGAATCCACTCGACGTATTCCAAACTTCATTAACAATGTCTCAAGTCTACTGTCAAACCTCTTGATGCTCATAACCGTGTTAATTATGGTCGCAAATCTGCATATTCTGGCAATGCTGAGCATCATTGTTCTATCAATTCCCCACCTCGTTGCCACCAGTTATTTCGGCAAACGCTGGTTCCGTTTGTTGTTCAAGCAAACCCGGGAACGACGATTAGCAAACTATATCGGACAGCGTTGTTTAATTTCGATGATGCCGATTGTATCCCCAGCACCCAACAAGGCGACCTCGAAGCCTTTACCGCATTAATCGGAGCGAAGGTACCGTCAAAACACACCTTTCTAAAGCGCACTACCAACTCCGAGACCTCCTTACACCCTACCTGAAAAACGAAGACATCCCTTGGCTCGTGTGAGCTACACACCTGATGGTTGATCGCTATCCGAAATTGCCTGATTCTGACAAGGGATAAAATATGTATACACTCCTTGACAACAGCACTGCATGTCAACTATAATTGTCAAAATTCGTTAGAAAGATTAGGAATGAGTCGTGGTAAACCAAGCAACACCGCCCGCAAGCCCAAAAGTTACGGTTGTTGGCAGTCTGAACGTCGATCTGGTATGCCGAGCAACGCGGCGACCCGACAAGGGCGAAACGCTTATCGGCGATGCTTTCGATATTTTCACAGGTGGAAAAGGATTTAATCAGGCAACTGCTGCGGCACGGTTAGGTGCTGAGGTCACACTGATCGGAAGTGTGGGTGCCGATCTCTTCGGAGATATGTTACTCGCAGCAACGGAGAACGAACGTATTAATAACAGGTTTGTCACAAAACGCGGAGAGGTCGGGACGGGTGTGGCAACGATTGTCATTGAACCCGATGGCGACAACAGCATCATCGTGGTGCCGCGCGCGAATATGGCACTCACCAGAGCAGATATAGACGCTGCTGCCGACGAGATCGCAAACGCCAACGTCTTACTGCTACAATTAGAAACACCCGTGGCAGCATCGGAGCACGCTGCAGCTATCGCTAAGGCACACGGGACGCCTGTGATATTAAATCCTGCACCTGCGCAACCGTTGCCGGATAGCCTGTTAGCGTCCGTTGATATTCTCACCCCAAACGAATCCGAAACGGAGTTGTTGTCGGGGGTAAAAGTTGACAATCACGAAGACGCGCGCCGCGCAGCAGAAGTATTACGCGGGCGCATGGTGGATGCTCCAAGCACGGCTGTTGTCTTAACACTTGGTGCGCAAGGTGCCTTGATGTTAACAGCCACCGAATCTGCACATGTTTCGGCATTGCCTGTCGATGCTGTGGATACAACGGGTGCAGGGGATGCATTCTGTGGTGCACTCGCGACCACACTGGCAAGCGGCGAGACTTTACGGGCAGCTGTTGCGTTTGCGAATGCCGCTGGGGCAGCGGCAGTGACTGTGGTTGGTGCGACGCCTTCTATGCCGACACGGGCGAAAATTGAGCGTCTATTGGAATCTTGAAGTAGGACTGACGCACTTCCGCGGTAGGTGCGGTTTCTAACCGCATGATACATTACAATTTAGGAGTTTTTCGCTGTATTTGGTAGCATTGGATATAGAAATGCCGCCCTTACAGGGCTTTAGATATTTGCTTAAAAACGCTGCTATAAACATAACGTCCTTACAGGACTCAGAATTTCTGACGTATACCAAGGTTTTAGATAAGTCCAGCGCCGGTGAAGAACTCTGCCAAATTGTAGATAAAAATTTCAAGGTAGAAAAATCGTATTCCATAGTCTATCAAAAGGAAAGTACACAATGAAAAAAACTATACTAAACCCACTATCTATCGCGCTCATCATAAGCATCGGATTCAATACGTCTTTCTTACAGGTTTCTTCGGCAGTGGAAAAATGGGAATCGGACATGAGAAAAGACTTCGCAAAGGTCTTGCAAGAAAAGAGAAAACCCGCGGAGAAACATCGTGAACTCATCCTCAAATGGCAAAAACAGGGACGACTTTCTGAACTCCTCACGCTTTATACCGCAAGGGAAAACGATCGCCAAGCTCAACAACCCGCCACGCCCATAATTAAGGCGGCGTTCTATTACGGCTTGGGTTATATACATGCCCTTCAAGCACCGAAAACCGGTGAAGTGTCGGATACTGCCATTAACTACTTACAATACGCCGTTGAGATCGATCCAAATCTATTTTGGGCGCGCTTCAACCTCGGTGGTATCTATCAAGGACAAGGTAAAGACGAATTGGCACTCGCTGAATTTGAGGTGTGCATCCGTTTAAACTCTAACTACTATCCGGTTCACTATCGGATGGGTGAAATCCACTTAAAGCAGCAGAATTACATAGAAGCCCTCCAAGCCTTTGACGCTGCACGGAAGGTAAACAGAAAGTGGGAATATCCACAATACGGTATCGGTCTGGTTTATTTCGCGCAGGGTGAGATAGACCGCGCCCGCGAGACCTTTGAAAATCTTACTCAGAAAAATAAGAGGTTCGCGCCTGCCTACTTCAAACTCGGACAAGTGCTTGCGACTGAGGGATTCTTTGATGAAGCGTTAAAAGAATATGCGAAAGGATCGCAACATCAGGACTACTCCGCAGAGGTCCTTTACGAACTGGCGGTTATCTTCGATGAAAAAGGCAATACGGACGGTGCAATTCGGCTATATCAACGCACAATTGAGATTGAGCCGAGGCACGCGAACGCACTTTTCGCGCTTGGAGAACACTTCTATACGAACGGTGATACCACGGCAGCGGGGCAATACTACCAACACGCATTATCCCTCACACCGAGTCTTAAGGATATCTTTTATGAACCGCTTGAATCTTACTTCGCAGGGTTGATGACCGCAGATGAAGCGATGCCGATCCTTGAGAAAGCGATGTTAGTTCTTCCTGACGATCCACGCTCCCATTTTTATACAGGTATGGTTGAAGCC
Organism: Candidatus Poribacteria bacterium; assembly: GCA_009839745.1. NCBI lineage: Bacteria > Candidatus Poribacteria > Candidatus Poribacteria bacterium. The sequence goes on along the minus strand of VXPE01000137.1, from coordinate 26,939 downwards.
GATGCTGGCAACATCCAGGCAGCCATCGAATCTTACGAAAAGACTATTGAGATTATAGAAGTCGATCCCAGTCTTATGCAAATGGAACTCCTCTTAGGCGATTTCAACGATGTTTACTTGAAACTCGGTGAACTTTATCACCAACAGGGGGATGTAGAGACTTCTGTTGCGTATTTTAAACGTGCATTGGCGTTAAATCCAGAATTAGCGAATAAATTTATTGAACAAGGACAACGCGCTTTCGATGAGAGGAGTTATCAAGAGGCTATTGAATCTTTGAATACACACCTCCTGTTGTTTCCGGAAGACGTTAGTGCTACCTACCTACTGGGACAGAGTTATGAGGCGAATGGCGATACAGACAACGCACTCAGCCTTTACCAACGCACTTTGGTGTTAGATTCACAGCGAACAGATGTGCTTTTCAAGATGGTTCACATCTATCGAAACCGAGAATCACACCAACAGGCAATCGACACTTTAGAGAAGATTATCGAGATTGCGCCCGATACGATCGAGGCACACTCTCTAATGGCACTGTCCTACCTGACCCTGGAACAGTCGGATGCTGCGCTGACGGCGTTTCTTGCAACTGTCCGGCTCAATCCGGATGATGTCTCGGCATATTATCACGCGGCAGTCTTGTTTGAACAAAAAGGCGACATAGACAACGCCATCACACATTATGAGAAAACGATTGGACTTGATACGGCATCGATTGAAAGCCCTTTTTTTGAAGTAACAGAAGTTACACCCTTTTTCCAACTCGGTGCAATCTATCGCGAGCGCAATGATGAAGCGAATATCATTCGGGTCTATCCACCGGCGTTAGAAATTGAACCGAATCACCCGGAACTTCATCACCTTCTTGCAGTCATCTTCGAGAAGCGCGACGAACGTGAGCGTGCGATTCGGTACTATGGACTGGCGAATCAATACAATCCTGAGAAGTTTGACTGGCACTATAGCTACGCCCGTCTGCTCGACCAACACGCCGAAACCCTCGGAGATGACTATCATAAACATGCTGAAATGGCTGTCAAAGAGTATACCGCAACCATCGCTCTGAATTCAGATTATGTAGATGCGTATTTCTACCGCGGGATGCTCACGCTCCGCTACAGACGTATTGGGAAAATACTGTATCGCTATAGCCAAATTTTAGAGGATTTCAAGCAGGTAATTGAATTCCAACCCAAAAACCGTGAGGCGAACTACCAACTCGGGGTCCTTTATCTCGAAATTGATCGGCACCGTCGCGCGCAAGAGGTTTTTGAAAATATGCTCTCTCACGCTCCGGAATACAGAGGTATCCACGCGCATCTCGGTCAGATTGCGGAATGGGAGCAGGCGTGGAAAGCGGCGATTCAACATTATGAGGCGGAGGCTGCACTTATTCAAGAACCTGTCGAAGCAGACGACGAGATTGCCATCAAAACGTATCAACGCCTTGGCGATCTTTACTATGCCCACGCTTTGGATTACAACGCTGCGAAAGAGACGCTGGAAAAGGCACTCGCTTTGGACGACACACATGTGCCGACGCTTCTCAACTATGCCAATACCCTTTTCAGTATGGACCTACTCGGGGCAGCAACAGAGCAATTTGAACGGGTGATACAACTGGAACCGAGTAACTTGACTGCGAATTACAACCTCGCGTTAATGTATGAATATAGGGAGAAGCGCGAAGAGGCGAGAATGCAATGGCAACGCTTCCTTGAACTCAATCCACCCGAACAGTGGCGGATTGAAGCGGATCGACACCTGAACCAGTAGCGTTATTAGTATTCACCTATCAGTTGTCGGTTATCAGTCAGAAGCTCGTCTGTCCTTCATGAGCAGTTGAATATTGACAAGTAATACCAAATCTGAAAAATAAATTCGCATTTCAGAGATTTTGAAATGCTATGAGGATTCGGACGGATTAGACGGGCGAGGGGACCTCGCCCCTACGAGCGGGTTTTCGCTAATGAGAAACGGTTATTCAGAAATGGTATAACAATTAGAAATATGAAACGATTACATAAAAAGGGAACTGATCGTGGAATATCATAAGAGAGATGGGATCTTTTTATACAGAGGGGATGTCCTCAAGTGGTATGATAAATGGGAGTCTCCAATCGTTATTGTCTCGGATGGTCCGTATGGTATCGGGAGTTATCCGGGTGACCCACCCACGCCAGAGGAATTAGCCGAATCTTATGAACCTCATATAATTAAGTGGTCGGAATGCGCAACTCCTACGACAACGCTTTGGTTTTGGAACACAGAGCTTGGGTGGGCAAACGTGCATCCCCTGTTAGTCCAGCATGGTTGGGAATACCGAAGTTGTCACGTCTGGAATAAAGGAATAGCACACATCGCCGGTAATTCAAATGGCAAAACCCTTAGAAAATTTCCTGTAACAACGGAAGTATGTGTTCAGTATATAAAAAAAGCGTTGTTCTACGTCAACGGTACAAAAATGGATATGCAAAGGTGGCTTCGGTATGAATGGGAACGGACAGGGCTTCCATTTTCCAAAACCAATGAGGTCTGCGGTGTGAAAAATGCTGCCACGAGGAAGTATTTCACGAAAGACCACCTCTGGTACTACCCTCCACCTGAAGCGTTTGAAAAGATTGCTGAGTACGCAAACAGACACGGAAATGAGAGTGGAAAACCTTATTTCTCTGTGAATAGTATAGTCCCCATTACAGGCAAAGAATGGGCAAACATGAGAGCCAAGTTTTACTTTGAGAATGGCATCACAAACGTCTGGCAGGAACCTGCTGTTCGCGGAACGGAGCGATTAAAAAAGCGGTCCAAGAGTTTACATAACAACCAAAAACCGCTGAAACTTATGAATTTATGTATCCGATCGAGTAGTGACGTAGCGGATGTCGTATGGGAACCCTTCGGAGGTCTCTGTTCGGCGGCGATCGCTTCCCATCAACTGAAACGAAAGTGTTACGCAGCCGAAATCCATCCCGACTATTTTAAAATCGCCGTTGAGAGACTCTTAAATTACGACATCCAACAGGAGTTTGTATGCTATGACGATTTCAGTCGAGCCTAAAAGAAATCCACCACAGAGCAACGAGATTGTATATAAAGTGTATGAACGTGTCCGTGAGGCACTCTTTGCACTTCCCACCTATTTTCAGTCAGACACCTCCATAGAAGGAATATTGGCGACCGATATCTTCACCTTAAATGCTGCATTCGGAGCAACTATTGAAGACCAAGTCGTTTCAACTCTGAATCGGATGCGAGAAGTTTGGGACCCCGATGAGCAGTTCATGTATTATAGGTTTGTTAGGCAACCCCAGACGTTTCCAGATGTCCTGTTGAGAAAAGACACAAGCGGGACAGATAGACATGAGAGTGAGATTTTGTTGGGAATTGAGCTAAAAAGTTGGTATTTATTAGCGAAAGAAAGAGAACCAAGTTTTCGATTTCAAGTAACCCCTGCCGCTTGTGCCAAACAGGACTTAATCGTAGTAATCCCCTGGGCTCTCAGCAATGTGATCTCAGGCTATCCCAAAATATTTTCACCCTATGTGGAACTAGCGAAGTACGCGTCAGAATATCGAAATTACTGGTGGGAATGTATTCGGAAAACAAAGTCGAGCGTAGAAATCATGATCGCGGAAAATGTTTCTCCGTATCCCCAAAAAAGCGATAAAATCTCTGATAAACCTGTATCCGATCATGGAAATAACTTCGGGAGATTTGCACGCACGGGAATAATGGATAGTTATTTGGAGATAGCAAAAAGAGAATTGTTATGTGGAATCAGAGCAGAACATTGGTTGAACTTTTTTAAGATTTTTCAGGAAGAAAGGGATGCAGAATCTATAAACGCGGAACTCAAAAGGTTAAGAGCATTGGTAAGGGGGACAGATCGAGAGAGTGAACCTTACCCTATCGATGCCTTGGAAAAGATATTGTCAGGAATAGACGCTCTCTTGGATCAGAGATAACAACGTGATTGTCCTACTGGCTAATATGCTTGTTGGGGAATAGCCGGAAAGCAAATTGCAAATGGACCAGAATTTATAATTCTTATGACTTTTTGGATGCCGACTCAGACTTCGCTTATCGGTTGCCAGATTGAGCATTATTCACAGGTCACTTCTACCAACGACATCGCTCTTGCTCGGGGCAAGACCGGTGCCGCAGAAGGCACGCTCATCATTGCAGAACACCAAACCGCTGGTCGCGGCAGATACGGTAGGCACTGGGAAGCACCATCGGGAAAGGGTCTCCTCGTGTCCGTCGTCCTTAAACATCGGCTTCTTCGCGATCAGGTTACACTCCCGAATCTCATCGGTGCGATGGCAATAGCAGCGGTAATTCGCACAACATATAGGCTTGACGCTCGGATTAAGGTACCCAACGATGTGCGAATCGAACAGAAGAAGGTCGCGGGTGTCCTCACAGAACTCGCATACGACGCGGAAGATCACCCTTTTTTTGTTTTGGGTTTCGGTGTGAATGTCAATAACGCTTTGGAGGATTTTCCGCCTGAATTGCGTGGAACGGCAACCTCGGTGCGTATGGCGCATCCGTTCTCGGAAAATCGAAACTTTGAAATCTGTCGTGCCTCGCTATTATGCGATATTCTCTGCCACTTGGAAAAGCACTACCTGCAGCTGAAAGCAGGTAAGACGGATTTAATTATGAACGAGTTTGAGGTCTTACGAGAAGATGAAAGTCGTGATTAGTGCTTGTCTCCTTGGCGTCCGCTGCCGATACGATGGCGGTGACAGCCGAAATGAAACAGCGATAAAACAAGGGGAGACGTATGAACTTATCCCTGTCTGTCCGGAAGAATCGGGTGGGTTGCCAACGCCGCGTCCGCCTGCAGAGATTGTCGGCGGTGATGGCGGTGATGTCTTGGATGGCAGGGCAAAGGTTATGACTGCTGACGGGACGGACGTAACGGAAGCCTATTTGAAAGGTGCTCACCACGCTTTGCGGGTTGTGCAATTAAACAAAGCGACGCACGTGGTTCTGAAAGCGAGGAGTCCATCCTGTGGTTGTGGCGATATTTACGACGGCACGTTTTCTGGAACCCTCACGCCTGGAGATGGTGTAACCACTGCCCTCCTGAAACGACACGGCATTACCGTCACCTCCCTTTAATTCCAGTGGACAATATTGGATAGAATCGCCATCATCAATCCATGGGACCCCTGAAAACTGATTGCTGACTGCTACGTTAATAGTCCAAAAGATGCCGGACCTGTTCGCCAATGTCGAGGCTCCGCATCAATGACTCACCGACAAGCATTGCCTGCACACCGGCTTCTTGTAACCGCATCACATCTTCACGTGAATAGATACCACTTTCACTCACCACGACCTTATCCGCTGGGATGGCTTCGCGTAAACGGAACGTTGTGGCAATGTCGGTGTGAAATGTGCGTAAATCGCGGTTGTTGATACCGATTATCTGGGCATCCACGTCTAACGCAATAGCCAATTCCTCTTGTGTGTGCACCTCCACCAAACACGCCAGCGATAACGAGGCTGCAATATCCATGAACGTCCGCAACTCTGCTGCTGTCAACGCTGCGACAATCAGTAAAATGGCATCGGCTCCGGCGACGCGGGCTTGGTAGATGTGATACGGGTCAATTGTGAAATCTTTTCGGAGGAGCGGCACATCAACAGTGTCGCGAATTGCGCGCAGATAGTCGAGTTCGCCTGCGAAAAAATGTTTGTCTGTTAACACAGAAATCGCAGCAGCACCGTTTTCGACGTAGGTTTTGGCGATTGATACCGGATCGAAATCCTCGCGGATGATGCCTTTGCTGGGTGATTTTTTCTTCACCTCGGCGATAAGTTTGACGGTTCCACTGTCTTTGACAGCAAGTTTAGCCCCTTCCCAGTAACGGGTGGGGACTCCGGCGTTGCAAGCTGCGCCAAAATCCCGTGTCGGTGGAAGGTGATCGACCTCCTTTTCCAACCTCGTAAATGGTACCTGCGCCTGTTCGACTGCGAGTTCCTTCTGCTTATGGGCAATGATAGTGTCTAATATCAATTTTTTAATTTTCCCTATCCCACAAACTAAAGCATGAGGATTTGACGCGGGAGTGTTAAGCCTTGCGAATAATTAAAGATTGTTTGAGACGGCTTTCAGTCCTTCTAATTTCGCGAGTGCTGCACCCGAATCAATGGATTCTGAGGCAAGTTGAATACCCACATCAAGACTATCCACCTTCCCGCTTGCAGTAATCGCTGTGCCAGCGTTCAGCACAACAATATCGCGTTTGGGTCCCTTTTCACCGTTCAGGAGATTGATTACGATTTCGGCGTTCTCCTCTGGCGCGCCCCCGAGAAGTGCTTCAGGTTCGGCTCTCGGAATTCCGAATGTCGTGGGATCGAGGGTATAGGTTTCAACAGTGCCGTTTCGGAGTTCAGAAACGCGTGTGGTTGTTGTGGTTGTGATGTCGTCCAAACCGTCATCCCCACGCACGATGAATGCGTGCTGGCATCCGAGGTTATTCAAGGCATTCGCATGCGCCTCAGTCAGTTCCGGTGCATAGACACCGATGACTTGTGCCTGGGGTCCTGCTGGATTGGTTAGTGGAGCTATGGCATTGAAAATCGTTCGAATCCCAATTTCTCGTCGGGGTCCGATGGCGTATTTCATGGCGCCGTGGAGTGTTGGTGCGAATAGAAAACCGATGCCGACCTCATCAACGCACCGTCCGACGTGTTCGGGACCGATTTCGATGTTCACGCCTAACGCCATCAGCACGTTCGCACTCCCGCTCTGCCGCGTCACGCCGCGATTACCGTGCTTTGCGACCGGGACGCCTGCTCCGGCGGTAACAATGGCGGAAGTTGTCGAGATGTTGAAATGGTTCAACCCTGTCCCTCCTGTGCTACACGTATCGACAAGTCGTGGGACTTTGGGTGTCGCTTGCCAGTCAGGTGTATGAAGTGTGGGAACAGGGGTAGACTTAGCACGCATGGCACGCGTTGCCCCCGTCATTTCCTCTACTGTCTCGCCTTTAAGCCGCAGTGCGGTAAGAAAACAAGCAATCTGGGCATCTGTCGTCTTACCTTCCATGATCTCGTTCATGGTCTCCATCATTTCTGCTTCGGTTAGAGCGTTCCCTGCTATAACCTTCTGAATCGCTTCACGAATCACGCAATTTTCCTCCTGAGAATATTCTATTCGCAATTATAGCAGACACAGGTATATTTTTCAAGATTGGTCTTCTGGATCTTAGGGTCATTTATGGTAGACCTTAGAATTAATTAGACATTCAGAATCGGTGTCCCTTCCGAGTAACGGGTGGGAACTCTGGTTAGAAACCTCGCCTACCGTGATAGGGGATGCGTTTCGGGTTGGCGGACCCAACCCCTACGAAACTGTCCATATATTTTTAGGATTTACCATAAATAGCCCTGTCTGGATCTTAAGGAAAAAAACGTGCCAGGTGTTTCCGAAAGTGACGTTAATAACCAGAAAGAGACGAGTTCTAAAATAGGAACCGGTACATGGGTTGATTTGTTGTAATTCCGATGAGGCTCCATATACTGCCGATGATGAATTCGCCTAAAATTAGTCCGAGGAAGAGCGGAATCAATTTTTGGTGTGCACTCACACCCCCGTGTCGAAGAATAATCCATTTGAGGACGGAGCTCACAAAAATCGAAAACCAAAACACGTTCATTGACCAACTACTGGAGATAGCGAAGCCAGCGGGATGAAAGGGCCACCAGAAAAGCCGCATCCGCATGACCATGAGGAAACCGGTGATGAAGAAGCCGATACACATCGCGACGATTGCGGGTACATCTGGTGCTCTCGGCGAGGTTAGCCAACTTTGGAGTCGATTGAAAGGTCTTCCGGCGAACCAGTCTCGGGCACCTTCAACATAAGAGATATGATAGAACGCCCAAAATGAGGCAAATGTCCCGACAACAATCGCAATACACATTGCAATGAGCAACCGTCGGTTGGAAATTCCGGTGCGTTCCGCTAATTTAAATCCCTCCAAGATGTGTGGCATCGGATGCCCACGATAGGCACGGTTGAAGAAGAAGAGATACGCCATTATGGTTAAGTTGTGTGGTCCGAGGAGGCGCGTCCCGAAAATGCGAGGCATCATCTCATCAGGTCCAATGAAGTGTAAATCGTGGACAGGCGATCCGAGTTCGGCACGCATTCGGGTCACCGCTGTAGAGATCGCATAATAGATGCCGAAAAACACGAGAACCACCCAGATAGACATTCCCGCGGTTTTACAGAAACCGACGATAAAGACAAGACTCGCGATGAGACCTAACAGTGTCAAACGATAGGGCATCGGTTCGGCTGCGTCATCAACACGCGGATCGTTTTTAAATAACTTTCGCCCGACTTGTGCGAGGTGTTTTCGCGTCGCCACAACTGCGATAACGAACAAGCCGAGATATGCCCCGAAAGACTGTTCATCGGTGAAAGGGAAATTCGGCATACCGCGGACTCCCAAGGCATCACCGAAAACCCGCTCTACTTTCCAGAAGAGGTAGAAAAACCAGCAGGAAAACGACAGATCCAGCGGAATAAAGAAAGCGATGCCCACCGCGAACGGAAACACGGCTATCGGACTCCATCCGACGGCACTCCACGGTTTCTGTGTAAAGAACGGACGTAAATCGTAGAGTCTGCCGCCCAAACTCGGCACAGTCGGATAGAGATAGTGGAGTCCGTTGAGGATGTCAATTGCACCGGCGATACCGAAACCGAGCCACATCATCTTATTGGTCAGCAAGTTCGTTCTACCGCCACTTGTCAATTCAAGCGGCAATTGGATGATGGGGTAACTCAGTTTTTCGTGCTCTGTCCACTGTTTCCGAACGAGACTGTTAATACACACCATCAGGAAGACCATTGCACAGAGGAAGCCGCCCCAGACAAAAGTTGTTGTCAGCCACCCTTGGACAGTTTCCCATTGGTAAAGGGTTGTTTCGCCGCGATAATACTCCGTTAAGAAAGATTTTTCCTTGACAGCCATCCAGTCCGGGATATACCGATGAAACAGGTCTACCCAGTCATTCTCTGGTGTTGCATACCAGAATGCGTACGGAATCATCGGAATCAAAACGCGAAGCACGTCGTGTCCTGCAAGCGAGGAAGCAATCGCTAACATGACGTAAATTGTTAGCAATTCGCCTTGTTGCATTGCGATCCTTGGTGCTATCCGGACTAAGAAGAGGTTAACACCTATGATAACAAAGATGCAAAAAATGACGTTAAAGTAGAGGGAGATCGTGGTTGGATACCCTTGACCGGCAGAGTCCAGAATCCAGTACATGTTGGGAATAATAAGGACTGTACCGAGTAGAATTGCTCGCCATGATGCTCCATATTTGGAGGGTTCTCTGAATCTGTGAGGTTCTGAGGTTAATTCACTCTTCAAGTTACGTGATACTTTCTGTCTATGACACGCCTGTTCGCGCTTGGATGGAGATTAAACAGAGGCCTTGGTTGCGGATCCCGTCGGACCCTTTTACTTCCAACACGTGTATTTTTGCCGATCGTGAACATAAAATTGCTTTGAAATTTTTTCGGTGTGTCCTGTATAATGCATAATACGATTTGAATCTCGATTAACAATCCAGGCTACTTCAGCACGTTAAAGGATAAACGCTATGGATACTATAACAGATCTTAATCAAGCCGCAGTCTTTACACCGGAGCATCAGGAATTTGTTGAAAACAATGGGTATCTGCTGATTCAAAACGCCCTACCTCCTGATGTCGTCTCGGAAATTGATGCTGCCGTTGATGAGGTTTATGCGAAAGAGGAAGCCGCAGGTAGACTTGAGGCTGGTGGCAAATTAAACCTCCGTAACTGCATCACGCATCACGAAGCATTTCTCCAACTCCTTGACTGGCAAAAAACAGTGCCGCTCGCCTACGGGGTTCTCAATTGGAACGTCCAGATGATTACATCGCATCTGATTGTCCTCCCCTCAAAAGAGGAACCGCCGCCTGAGGTCAAGAACCGCATTGGCTTGCATCGCGACGGTGGCACGTCACATGCCGAGATGCAGGAACCGCACCCCCGCATCATGCTCAAGATTGCTTACGCCATCAGCGACCAATCTGACCCTGCCTCCGGTGCGACTGTGCTGGTGCCGGGGAGCAACCGCTTGACAGGCAGACCCCCACTTGACCCAGATACAGGTCGGGCACGCGGTGCTATCTCTATGAACGTCAACGCCGGTGATGCCTTCCTCTTTGAACAGCGGACATGGCACGGCATTGGACACAACTGGTCGGGTATGCCACGGAAAACCATTTTTATGGGATATGCTTACCGATGGGTCAAACCGATGGATTATATCGCGATGCCTGATGAACTGGTTGCTAAGTGTAACCCAATTCAGAAGCAATTGATTGGGGTCGTCAGTGATCCGCTCAGTTACTATCTACCGCAGGAACAAGATGTACCGCTGCGGGCATTAATTGACGGACAGGATTAGGTAGCGAACCTATATCGCGAAATCGGCGGCACCCCTCTCCCTATTCCAGCTCACTTTCGAGTGAAAGGCTGTAGTCGAGCAATGCATTTGCATAGGGTATGTTGTGAAGCCCGTACCCACTGTCGCCTTTAACCATGTCGTAGTTCAACTTTGCGTCGAGATAGGCTTGCGACGTTTTGTTAGGCGCGGCATCCAGCATCGTTTTGACGGCTTGCATTTTTGCCTCTATTTCGGCACGATATTGTGGTAACTTCGTCTCCATACTGTTGTCGGCACTGTCGTGACAGCCCGCGGTGCTACATGTCGAGAAATCCGCTTTGAATGTGTGGCCGCCGTGTTGTGCGACTGTCTCTGGGTCCTCTTTCGCCATGTGGCAGTGCACGCATCGTTTTTTCATTGCGCGTACGTGTGGTGAGGGCATGCGTTTCACACCAGCACCCTCGCGTCCAAGGAACATCTCCGACTGTGATTGATGGACGATACCGGCACCTGCACAACCGCAGTCCATCTTATGGCAGTCAACACACAATTTCCTCGCGGGTTTCACCAACAAGTGTTCCGATCTGCTGTTGTGTGAATGGCATGAGGAGCAGGCAACAGCGTTTACCGCTGTCTCTATGTTATAGGTATGCCCTGGATAGACCCGATCGCTGAAAACTTCATAGCCAGAAGAGTGGCAGCTTAGGCAGGAAGTCTGGAGCTCATAGGGACCCTCAATGAGATTGACAAGCGCGTGGGAATGCCCGGCTTGCTTCCATTCTTGATAAGCAGGTTCAGTGCCGTGGCACTTGACACATCCTTCAGCAAACGGAGTTGTCGGGTTAGATGTAGCAGCCTCTACAGGAGCTGCGTGAAGTGTGGCAATATTGTCATAGCCACAAAGCGCGAAAAGGGCAACCGTTCCCATCAGTAGGGACAACCCTAAAAATAAGAAAACCTGTTTCATTTTTTAATTTCTTGCTCCTGGGCACCGCTCGATTTCATTTTGCGGTGGTTTTCGGTGATCCTATACGTATTTTGGATATCCGATATATTTTTTAAAACGAAACATATCTAAGTCAACGATACTTTATCTTGATTAAATATCATACCTTAACCTCGTGAAATATGTCAATTTTTAATTATTCCTTGCCGGGGTCATTTAGTTTTAAGTAATTATGGGACTTTAGATGGATCGGGTGCGGTTAGGAAACCGCACCTACTGGGCCGGGAGATCAAAAACGCGTAAAAAACTCGATCTGAGGATCGGACTATAGGAGGGACTTTGATGTCTCAATCTGGAAACGGAATTAACCTTTTCAATGGTAAAAATATGGAGGGCTGGCTTGCGCGCGGTGGTGCCCCAGAACATGAATGGGATGCTGCTGGTAGCGTCGCCCTCAATCCTGACGATAGCAAACTGCTGCTAACGACAGCAGGCGAAGGAATTTTTTATAACGGTGCTACTGGACGCACTGTCGATATCTACACGGGGGCTGAATACAGTGATTGTGAACTCCACGTAGAATTTATAGTGCCACAAGGCTCTAACTCTGGTGTCTACCTCATGGGGAGATACGAGATCCAGATATTAGACAGTTGGGGTGAAACGGACCTTCGCTATGGGAGCTGCGGGGGTGTATATTGCCGTTGGATCGACAATCAACCGGTAGATGGTGTGCCGCCGCGCGTCAACGCCAGTAATCCGCCCGGTGAGTGGCAGACCTATAACATCACCTTCCGTGCCCCAAAATTCGATGCCGACGGTAATAAGATTGCCAATGCGACTTTCGTCAAAGTGGTGTGGAATGGACAGGTAATTCATGAAGATGTTGAAGTGGTGGGTTGTACACGCGGGGCACTGATTGAAGATGAAGCCGCTACGGGTCCGTTAATGTTGCAAGGCGACCATGGACCTGTTGCCTTTCGTAACGTTGTTCTGAAATCCATTTAAGCCATTTTGACGATAAGCCTATCGTAGTAAGGAATTGTTATGCAAAAACTGAAACTTGGTGTTATTGGGGCAGGGGGTATTGTCTGCCGGATGCATTTGCCGGATCTCGCGCAAGACAACGATTTCGAAGTGAGTGTCATCGGTGGCAGACGCGAACACCGCCTCAAACATCAATGTCAAGAATTCGATATACCCCGCTGGACACAGGATTACGACGCGATCATCGCTGATGACACGCTTGATGCGATCCTTGTCGGGACCCCACATCCTTTACACGTCTCATGGGGTATCAAAGCGTTGGAAGCCGGCAAACATGTGCTCATGCAAAAACCGCTCTGTGGGGATATGGATGAAGCGAATCAATTTGTGGCGGCAACTGAAGCGAGTGGCAAAACGGTGATGTGTCTTCCCCATTTCAACGCCGCTATCTATAAGATTCGTCAATTGATCGCGGAGAATGCGATTGGTCGGGTATCGGGTGCGAGGATGCGGAGCAGTCACGGCGGTCCCGAAATCTATTACGCGGAGATTCGTGACATCTTCGGTGAATCCGGTGATGATTTGTGGTTCTTTGATGCGAAACAGGCAAGCGTCGGTGCGCTTTTCGATATGGGGGTTTATGCCGTTTCGGGTCTCGTCGCGATGCTTGGTACCTTCAAGCGGGTGACTGGCTTCGTTTCTACCTTCGACAAACCGACAGCCTTAGAAGATGTGGCGACCCTCGTGCTTGAGATGCAATCGGGTGGAATTGTCACTGCGGAGACGAGTTGGTGTGATCCTGCCCGCACGGGTGAAGCGAGTGTGCACGGCACGGCGGGCAAATTCACGATGCCCGGCAAAGACGGCGCGACGCTCAGCCAGTGGACACCGACCTCTTATACACGCGAACACGCGCCTGTCGATGTGAAAACGATCGACTGTTCCGATGCAGCCCCGAGCGGCATGCACACACATTTTGCGGAGTGTATCCGCGAGGCAACGCAACCACCGCTCTCAAACGCGTACACGGCACGGCATGTCACTGAGATTCTGCTTGCGGGACTCAAATCCTCTGAAATGGGTAAAGCCATAGAATTGACAACAGAAGCAGAAAATTGTGGCAATTGTTCATCGTCGGACTGTTGTTAAACGGTAGAAGGGACAGATAATTAGGAAGGAAAACGGAGGCGTGCTTCATGTAGGCACGCCTTTTCGCGCGCCTACATAAAACGCTCTAAAGGTCTAACCTAAACTGGCGTGCAATTCATACCAGTCATCAAGATTGTTGAGATTAACCGCGTCTAAGATGGAGCCGTCATCTTCAATGCTGCTTGCACCGAGGATGCTCCCACGGGTATCGTCGTCGTGATTATAGCCTGAAATCGCAGCGTTCAGTTCAGCAACCGCCGCATCGTCAAAACTTCCGTTTTCCGAAACCCAGGCTTCAAACTGTGGATAGGTGGGGGAATTGTCACTGATATATGCTAGTGTCGCGTCTTTGTCGAGCCCCAAGCCGTCTAATACCATTTGATCGAAGCCTGCGCCGCATGCTGGATAATCTTCATGGAGCTGCCCCTTGGCATCCATTAGCACTTTTGACCAGAATCGCGGGAGGTGCAACACGCCGAGCGGTCCTGCAACCCCGGAACTAATTGTCGGAATCATTCCTGCCATTCTCTTTTCTCCTTCTTATGAATGTTGTGAATAATAGGCGGGCATCATCAGCACAATAGGCACTGTTGCCTGCCATGCGAAATTCCCCGCCATTATAGCACAACGTGCAAAAAAAGCAAATTTTTTAATTTTCCTTGCGGTTCAGTCAGGTTGGTTTGATGGATGAAGGTATCATTAAAAATCGGGTTTAACAACTTTAAATTTGAGTTCACCCGGTTTGATATAGCCAAGTCGCTTTCTGGCGAGGCGTTCCTTGGTTAGCCTGTCGTCCTGTAGCATTTCGACGCGTTGTTTAAGGCGATCGCGTTCCACTTCCAATTCCCGTAGCTCAGCACGGTAGGCTTCTTCCGCAAGCTGGGCCTGTTGCCAGTCACCATAACCGTCCATAAATTGCCTGACACTCACCAGGAGTAAAGCAAGCGCGATTAGGAATAAGATTGGGCGAAAAATACGCATTTTTTAATTAATTGCTCCTGGACTGCCTTCCATTACATTTCAGGCAGGTTCGGGGTTAAGCCACGACTGGTTTTAGAGATTCGATCGGTTTTCGTCTTATGCAAATACAAGCGTTTAGTGAAGATCCGCCAGATTATAGAAGACCGTCCTACCAGCAAAAATAGCACTCTCGCCCAATTCTTCCTCAATCCGGAGGAGCTGATTATATTTACAGACCCGATCGGTCCGGGAGAGCGAACCGGTTTTTATCTGTCCGGCGTTTGTTGCAACAACCAAGTCAGAGATAGTTGTATCCTCTGTTTCACCCGACCGGTGTGAAACGACAGCCGTGTAATTGAAGCGTCGCGCGAGTTCAATAGCATCCAACGTTTCCGTCAAGGTCCCAATCTGATTCACTTTAATCAGAATTGAGTTGCCTATCTGCTCATCAATACCTTGTTGCAAACGGGTAGTATTGGTAACAAACAGATCATCACCGACGAGTTGGATCTTATCACCGATTGCCTCGGTTAATTGTTTCCAACCCTCCCAATCGTTTTCGTCCATGCCGTCCTCTATAGAGACGATTGGATATTTCTCACAGAGTTCGGTGTAAAAAGCAACCATCTCTGCTGGCGATTTCGTCGGTTGTGCCTCTGCTTTCAATTCGTAGGTCCCGGTGTCTCGATTGTAGAATTCGCTGGAAGCAGCATCCAATGCCAGAAGCACATCGTTCCCGGGCGCGTAATTGGCTCGCTCAATGGCTTCAATGATGACGGCGATGGCTTCCTCATTAGAACCGAGATCCGGTGCAAACCCACCTTCATCGCCAACAGCCGTATTGCAATTTCGGGCTTGCAAGACTGCCTTCAGACTGTGAAAGATTTCAGTCCCCATGCGGAGTGCTTCGGCGAAACTCTTTGCGCCCGCTGGCATTATCATAAATTCCTGAATATCAACGTTGTTATCGGCGTGAGAACCCCCATTTAATATGTTCATCATCGGTAAAGGGAGTTCTTTCGCGTTTGTGCCACCAATATAGCGGTAAAGCGGTTGCGCCACTTCGTCTGCGGCGGCTTTTGCGACAGCCAACGAAACACCTAAAATCGCGTTTGCACCCAGTTTGCTTTTATTTTCTGTCCCGTCAAGTTCGCACATAGCGGTGTCTATGTCGTTTTGTGCAAAGACATCTTCCCCTACGAGGGCATCCGCGATGACGGTATTGACATTTTCAACGGCTTTTTGAACGCCTTTCCCCACATAGCGGTTGGCATCGTTATCGCGCAATTCGACCGCTTCGTGTTCACCTGTAGATGCACCAGAGGGGACAGCGGCGCGTCCGAAGGCACCTGTCGCTAAATTAACGTCCACTTCAACTGTCGGGTTACCACGCGAGTCCAATATCTCGCGTGCGTGTATATCAAGAATGTCTGACAAAGTTTTTCTCCTTCTTTAATGACTGCCTTCTTTAATAACTGACAGGCATTATTCTTCAATAACGGCATCTGCGAGCAGATACGCAGCGGCTAAAAAGATTAAACTATATGCGGCGATCAATTTCAGCCAGAACCCGCCCTCTAATCCACCGGTTACCAGCAGTGAAACAGTGCATTTCGCACCGCCCATAATGATTGGAATCACGAGCGGAAGTAGAATGACGGAAAGCAGACTTTCACCGCCATTTGCGCTTGTGGACATGCCCGCTAACAGGACACCAACAGCGCAAAAACCGAGCGTGCCAACACTCAGCACGCCGAAGAGTTTCAATAATATGCCCATCGTCACTACGTCGAGCAGATCCAAGAATTGAAGTGCGATGGGCGTGATGACAATTTCCAGTAGAAATAGAAATACGAGGTTGCTAACGACTTTAGAAAGGTAGAGGTTACTTGCATCAACGCCGGTGAGCCGAATACCGTCTATCGCACCGTGCGAACGTTCTAAGGTGAATGAACGGTTCAAACTAATAATTCCTGCGAAAACGAACGCTGCCCAGAGGACACTGGCGGTTAATTTACCACGTTCTACCTTTTCAGGAAAAATCGGACCGAATGCAAAAGCGAAGATGAGGACGACCAGGACGCTGAAAACGAAGATTAATACCAACGTCTCCTTTGAACGGAATTGCAGTCCAAGATCCTTACGAATCAACGCGCCAATTTGACGGAATGCCTTCATATTTATCTCGGTTTGAAAGAGACGCTCTATAGTCCTTTCGGAGCGTTGTGTGTTAACCTTTTCTCATACATGCGCAGTAATGTCTCTGCTTGGATTTCATTTTTCTGCGCAATCTCTTCCAATTCCCCATCTATCATGAAGAGGAACCGTGTGCCAGCAAGATAGCCCAACTCCGTGTTGTGTGTTGTAATGACGATGCCCGTGCCTTTTTGTCGTTCTTGTGCGATACGATCACGGACAAACTGTCTCGCAGCAGCATCCAGTCCAGAGAAGGGTTCATCAAGTAGCAACACTGAGGGGGCATGGAGAAGGGCTTTAGCGATCATGAAACGCTGCGTCATGCCGCGCGAGAAGATGCGAAGGGGTTCATGTAAAAAACGCTGCAACCCGACTTCAGTAAGCAGTGTTGTCGCACGATGTTCCAACTGCTTAATGCCGTACATCTGTCCGAAAAACTTGAGGTTCTCATAGGGACTGAACGCAGGGTAGGCGAGATTTTCATGAATAACGACCCCCAATGCACGACGGACGTCCGAGTAATCTGCGATTGCATCCGCACCTTCAATCTCAAGTTTTCCAGAGGTCGGTTTCAGGAGAGTTGCGAGAATTTTGATGAGCGTTGTCTTACCGGCACCGTTGGGACCGAAAATCGTAACGACCTCTCCGGGCTGAACGGAGAGTGTAGCGTCTTTGACAATCGTGCGATGTCCGAAGTCCTTTGTGAGTTGGGAAGCACGAAGGCGCATGATGTCAATGATTCCATGCTGACTGGAAAAGTGGAAGTTCTTCCATCTCCCATCTTTCCGTCCGTCTATCGTTTTGGAAGACCGGAAGGTTAGAAGATTGAGGGTCACTTCCATCCTTCCGTCTTTCTTTCGTCTTTACATCATACGCTGAACAATCGCGTCGCCCTGTTCCTGGGTAATACCGAGCGATTGCCGTGCCATGGGACCGTTTTCCAAAACGGGTTCCATTTCATCCAAAGCGGGTCGGCTTGTATCTTGATAGAACAGTCCGATCGGGATCTCGTCTCCCCACTTGACGGCTTGTTCAAGTGCCGCGGTCTTATCGCTTGGATCATGACCTTCCAGTTCCAAGACGCGCTGTTTGAAAAAGGCACTCGTGTTATCCTTATTAAAGGTGATACAGGGACTAAACACATCAATAAGAGCAAATCCCCTGTGTTGCATGCCGTTGTACATCAATTCCGTCAGCTGTCTTGGGTTTCCACTAAATCCTCTGGCAACATAGGTCGCTCCCGTGACAATCGCCATAGCAATTGGGTTAAGAGGTGCTTCTATGTTCCCGAAGGGAGTGCTTTTGGTTGCCATTCCGAGCATGCTGGTGGGAGAAGTTTGACCGACGGTAAGCCCATAAATCTGATTGTTCATCACGATATAGAGGAGATCAATATTTTTCCGCATCGTGTGAACAAAATGGTTTCCGCCGATACCGTATCCGTCTCCATCGCCCCCGGTAACAACCACATTCATCTCGTGATTGGCAAGTTTCGCGCCGGTAGCTACAGCCAGAGAACGTCCATGGAGCGTGTGCATCCCATACGTTTCGATGTACCCTGGCAGGTTAGAGGAGCATCCAATACCGCTCACGGTGAGGTGTTCATGATTCCCTTTGCCGAGTTTGGCATAAGCACTTTGTAGGGAACTCAGGACCCCATAATCACCACAGCCTGGGCACCAATCCGGACGCACATCCCCTTGAAAGTCTTTCGCCGTAGGCGCGCCCTTAACGGGTCTTTCTCGTCGAGTAGATCGCTCTCGTTTCGCCATCTGATTCATTCTCCTTTATTAGACGACAATTTCTTGATACGGCACGTAGAAGTCGGTTTTACCTGCCAAGAGCTCACGGGCTCCATCAACGATGTGGTGCGGCATAAATGGCTCACCGTCGTATTTTCGGATTTGACCGTCAGCCTTAAAGCCTGTTTCACCACGCAGGAATCGTGCGAATTGACCGGTGTAGTTACATTCTACAACAATGGAATGCGCAGATTTTGCAAGCACTTCGTTCACCGCATCTTCGTCCATGGGATAGAGCCACTTGAAATGGATGTGGTTGGTAGAAATGCCGGCTTCGGTTAGGAGTTGCGCGGCTTCGCCAATCACACTATGTGTGGATCCCCATCCTACGAGGGTGACTTCGGCATCTTCCGGTCCTTCAAGCGTGGGAGGCGGGAGGAGTTCGAGGATACCGTCCATCTTCCGTTGCCGTTTCTCCATAATGTCGCGGCGTTTGTGCGGGTTCGTGAATTCGTCGCTAATCAGCGTGCCGTCTTCATCGTGGTCATCCGTTGCGACGACGTGAACGTGCCCCGGTGTGCCGGGAATCGCTCGCGGTGAGATACCGCTGTCGGTAATTTCGTAGCGGAGGTATTTACCTTCCGACTGCTCGATTCCATTAATGAGCGAACCTCGGTCTATTTCGGGTTGCCAATTGACGGAATCCGGCTCGAACGTCGTGAACCCCATGGACAATGTAAGATCAGAGAGGACCATGGCGGGACACTGGAACTTGTCTGCGAGATTGAAGACTTCAGGGATAACATCAAAGCCGTCCATAATGCTCGTCGGTGCGACAACAACCTTCGGGAAATCGCCTTGGCTGGCTCCGAGGATCTGCCACAGATCGCCCTGTTCCGTCTTTGTCGGTAAACCTGTTGAGGGACCGCCGCGTTGGACGTTAATAACGACGATAGGAATTTCCATCATGCCTGCGCTACCGATGGCTTCCGACATGAGAGCGAATCCACCGCCTGATGTTGCGCACATTGCGCGGCACCCGGCGTGTGCTGCTCCAATAACCATGTTGACAACGCTAATTTCGTCTTCGCACTGGCGTACCATAATGCTGAGATCGCGAGCGTTGTTTGCCATCCAGTGGAGAACACCGGTTGAGGGGCTCATCGGATAGGCGGCGTAAAATTTGACGCCTGCGGCTGCCCCGCCCATTGCCATTGCTGAGTTACCATCAACGACGGCGAGGGCTGGTTCCTGTTTCTCAAATTGGGTATCGAATGCTGTGAAGTTTTCAGCTGCGTGATTGTAGCCGGCGCGTGCGACACCAATGTTCGCATCAACGACCGCTTGTCCTTTGCGTTTGAGGAATTGGATCGTGAGCATATCCTCAAACACTTTTAAATCTCCGCCTACAAGTTTCAGAGCTGCACCGAGCATACAGACGTTTAGCATCAATTTTTTTCTATCGGTGTTGTTGGACAATTCTTGATAGGACAGAGGTGCGAGTTGTATATCATCGCGTTCTGGTGCTTGCTTGACATCATCGCTATTATAGATGAGTGTGCCACCGGGAGCGACATGTGGAAGGTGTGTCTCCAAGCTGTTCCGGTCTAAGGCAATAACCAGATCAAGCTTGTCGCCTTGGTTGGCGACCGGTTCAGAACTGATTCTGGCAGTAAGGAAGGTATGACCACCGCGGATGAGGGATTGGTAGGCACTATAGGTAAAGACATGCAAACCGTGTCGAGCACAGATCCGTGTCAAAACTTGACCGACGGAGTCTATTCCCTGCCCGGGTGCCCCTCCTACAGCGATTACAAAATCGTATTTTGCCATCTTGGCTCCCTTTCTAACTTTTTGTATTCCATTCCGGTGTAGCGAATTCACCGAAGATACGCCACAGCCCGATAAACCTGACGACACCAGAATAGTAGACAAATAAGCAAATGGATTCGTTTGTTAGTTACATTGCGATATTCGCGCCTTTATTCTTAATATTCATGAACACATAAAACATTTTTCTTTTTTTAATTATACTACATTTGATGCATTTTTTCAAGTTTTTTTAAGCGTTGGCGAATTTACCACAACGTTTATCAGACACTAATTTCCATGAATTCAGTTTATTGAAAGCGGGTTTTCAGCGAATTCTGCCAGCATGCATACAGATGAAAATATACTTCATAATTATTTTAGGGTGTATGAAATTTTTGCCCTACGCCTGACTGAGTTCTATGAGCGCTTGTTTCGCTTCGGGAGTTCCAATTTTATCCAATGCAAACGCTACGTGATGTTGAACCCGTTCAGAATCGTCCGCTAATGCCTTGATTAACGCAGGGACAGCCTCTGCGGCAGCCGCCTCAAGGTTTGAGATTGCATACGCACTATAGGTCCGGACCTCTTCTTCTGGATCGCTTAAAGCCTCAATCAGAACAGGTATCGCCTCAATTGCTGCCGTCCCCATGTTCCCGAACGCACGGATAGCATATTCGCGGAGTTGTTCATCCAAATCCTGTAAGGCTTCGCTCAGAGCGGGAATAGCGGGTGTCCCAATTCTACCTAACGTATCGCTTATACAGAGGGCGTGATGTCGTTCAGCGATTGCCAACTCTTCCATAAGTGCTGGCACTGCGGAAGCCCCGATCTCCGCCAAAATATCTGCCACTTGGTCGGGAATATCCCACAAATTTTCTGAGAGTGCCTCAATGAGTTGGGGAATCGCAGGTTCGCCGATAGCGACCAATTCTTTCCCTGCAGCCTCTCGGACATCGTCCTCCATATCCGACAGCTCATCAATCAGGTCGGCTATGACGTGTTCGTTATCCATCTATTGACCTTTTTTAACATACGCCAACATTGTGATAAGACGGTCAGTTTGCTCGGGTCGCAAGTATTTATAAAACCATTCGGAAAACTCGCGTTCGGCTCTGGTGAGTTCCGCCGTGAGTGCGGGAACGGTAGATTCACCGATTTTTGCCAATACTTCCGCAGCATGATTCGCCATCTGCTCCATATAAACAGGAATAGCGGATTCCTCAATGTGCGTGTAAAACTCGGCGCCGTACCCAGAGATATGCCAACATTCCTGCGTCAGGACATCAATGAGTTGGGGAATCGCGGGTTTGCCTATGGCAATCAATTCTGCTTTGGCGGTATCTCGAACGTTTTCATCTATATGACCCAACATGACGATCAGATCAGCGATGTGGTGTTTGCTATGCATCAGTTCTCCTTTGTTGTTCTTCGAGGAGTGTTGTGAGGCGGTCGGTTTGTTCTCGGCGCAATCGTTTATAGACGCGCTCCGAAATCTCCTGTTTCTCGTATTTATCATCGAGATGCGTAATAAATTCAAGCCTTGCGACGCGGACATGCTCGTAATCATCTGGCTTCAGTTTACGGAGCCAGCCTGCGTCTGATGGTGTTGCGGTGTTATCATCGGTGTCAGACGTGTTAGTGTTGTTTGCTGTGCGGAGTTTAAAGAGAGCGGCGACGAAGAATCCGCCGGTCAATGCCGCTGCGACAGCAATCAATATCAATTGCCCGAGGTTAGAAGATGTTTGCCCCGGTAAGGCACCGCCGCGGGCGGTTCCCATGTTTACATTAAGTGCTAAATCAACTGTAGTGCCAGCAGCAAACGCTTCTGGCGCAGTGCTTTGATATATAAGATAAATATTATTGTGAATCTGTTCGCGCTTTGGTGCGCCGAAAAACTTTGCACGCGGTGCAAAGTTGATGCCTTCGGGTACAAAGAACAGGAATTCCGTCGTGGCAAAATCCAAGCGGCGCGATAAATCCAATCTATCTCTTTGGACGTGAAAAATATAAGTATAGCCTAAATGGGTTTCTCCTGGTGGCAATGGCGTGGTGCGGATGGCTTGATTGGTAGCAGGATTTAACATGAGTTCCGTTGTCTGATGTGGCTGAAAACCCTCTGTCCCTTTCGGTAGGGTTAAATGCAGTCCGACCCTTTGCGTGCCGTGCGTTGTTCTAAAAGGCAGATCGCTCAGGTTCTCAATCCCAACTGCTTCAATAACTGTGACGGCACCATCGGGTGCGTGGTCGGGAGGTGGCGGGGCAATGACGAAGCTATGTGACCGCACACGGATTTGCGTTTTGTCATCTGTAAATCCCCCGATCTCAAAGTCAATTTCGATGTTCGGAACCCACGTGGATAAAACCACGTCCTTTTCAGTGTAGTCAGTCCCTTCATGAACGGTAGAAACCGTATAGTGGACAAGGGGATCGAGCGGTAGATTCCCAAAACGATAGTTCCCTTTTTCATCTGTCATTGTTTCCTGGGTCTCAGTGGCATCCGCCTTATGGATAGTGAGGGTTACGGGATGTGTGCTGAGAGGCGTGTCCTGCTTTCTATCGATAGCTGTGCCTTGAATACTGCCCAGTTCTGTTGTTTGTGCGTGGAGGGTGGGAAACGAGAAAAGAAGGGTCAGGGCAACGGCTAATAGGCTACATATCCACCCTATAGTGATAGAGTGAATCTGCGGATTGCCCCTCGATGTTTTATATGCGGATATATTCGTGTACATATTATGTTCTACGTTGTTGCTGTTTGAATCTTTCAATTTCGGCTTCTACATCTGACAGCGACTCATTTTCGAGTTGCATGATGACGCGTGCGGTCTCTTGCAGGAGTTCCTCACGCAATTCTTGGTAGTCGGCATTCGAGAGTTTCCCGGTTTCGTAATCCTCGTCGAGGTCGGCGAGTGCGGCGTAGCTGCGTTCACGCTCCTGGAAGAGGGTGCGTCGCCGTTCCTCAATGAGATCGTCGGACGTTGCAGTCAATTGCGAACCCGTCTTTGAAAAAATTGGAACTCCCAGATACACAAGGAGTGCGATTCCGAGAATTATTATCCATAAAAGCACGAGAAAAGACATGAAACCCCCTTGGAAGTCACGCAATCACCATCATCGTGATTTGATCTGCAACTCGCCTCCGATATGTTATCATAAGGCACGAGTTGCGGGTCAAGTGCTTTCACCTTCCTAAAGTGCACGCTGGCATTTATTCTACCCAAAAATCGCCGTGCTTAATTTTGCCGTTTATATCGCTCCAATTCGGCTTCAACCTGTTTTACAGTTGTATCGGCGACCTGCTGATTTGGTCCTTCAGACACATCACTTGTTACGGGTTGCTGCTTGAACCTACGCAGCGCGAAAAAGGCGACACCCCCGATGAGAACAAGAATGACGGCGGGCATAATGTAGGCGAGTAGATTAATACCCTCCGCTGGCATGACTGCGTAATACTGCGGTCCGAACGTATCAAGGTAATTCGTGCGAATCTGCTCGACCGTTTGACCTGCCAGCAACTGGTTGCGAAAATCCTTTTCAATCATGGCTGCCGTTTCGCATACACATACCTTAATTGTCTCTCGCGTACAACCGCAGTAACAGTAGACTGTGGTCAGCAATTCTTCTAATTTAGACGCAATTGCGGCATCTATGTCTGCTGTGCGAGGTGTTTCTGTTTGGGCGTGCGCGGGGGCGATATAGCAGCAAGCCATGAAAAGTGCAACAATCCACATAAAATTAGGAATTGGAGCGTTATTGGACCTTGTAATGTATTCAAATCTTCCAATTTTCATGGTCTTATTCCTAACGCATCAAGCATCTTTACTGCGTTCAGGTTTCTCAGCTATGGCAACGATCCCGCCCAACACCATTACTGCAACGCCGATCCAGACAACACCGATGAGTGGATTGTAATACGCTTGGACGTTCACAACACCGCCTGTCTTAACGTCCGGGGGGATGCTGCCGAGGGCGATATAGAAGTCGTTCACCCCAAAGTGTCGGATGGCAGATTCAATAGTATCCTGTTCTCCCTGTCCGGTCTTGTAATAGAAGTGGCGTGCGGGTTCCATCGTTCCTAGCTGTTTCCCATTTTTTGCGACCTCAAAAACAACGCCGGTTCTGCGATAGTTGGCGAACTCTTTCTCAAACGAATCTTTCATTGTGAGTTGAAACTGCCCAACCTCCATCGATTCCCCGATTCTCAAGCCTTTCGATTCAAGCAGAAAATAGCCTTTCGATCCCATAATGCCTATATAGAGGATAACGATCCCGATATGGATAATGTATCCCCCATATCGTCTCTTATTCCGTTGGATAAGGAGATTCAAACCGTTGAGGAAAGAGGTTTCCTGCCGTTTCGCGCGGAGTTTCGCACCCCGATAAAATTCAGCAAAAATTGCGACAACCACGAAGGTACTTGCAGAAACACAGAGGACCGAATAAAGCAGAGAAGTCTCTTCTTTTATGAATGCGAGAAATCCCCACGTCAATGCCCCTGCGACTAAACCGGTAACAAGGGGCCACAGAAACATCCGCTGGAAGTTGTTGACGGTAATTTTTTTCCATGAGATAATTGGACCCGCCCCTGTGAGGAAGAGCAGTAATAACCCCGGAATAATAACGACTTGGTTAAAAAACGCTTCGGGGACAGAGGACTTTTCACCGTTAATCGCTTCGGAGATAATCGGCCACAATGTGCCCCAGAGGATAATTAAGGTTAACCCAACAAACAGCCAATTATTCAGAACAAACGCACTTTCACGAGAGAGCAGGGATTCCAAACGGTTGGCACTTTTCAACCGTCTCCAACGATAGATAATGAGTCCGATGACCCCGGCAGTCGAGGCTAAAATGAAACCGAGGAAATATCCGCCGATATCAGATTGTGCGAAGGCATGGACGGATGTGATAATTCCACTACGCGTGATGAAGGTTCCCAGGAGCGTGAACTGGAACGCGAGGGTAATCAGGAGGATATTCCAGAGTTTGAGCATATTCCGCTTCTCTTGAATCATCACGGAATGCAAATAAGCAGTGCCGAGGAGCCACGGCATAAAAGAGGCATTTTCAACGGGATCCCACGCCCAATAACCACCCCAGCCCAGCTCGCGATATGCCCAATTGCCACCGAGCGTGATGCCGATGGTCAAGACGATCCATGAGAAGAGGGTCCATCTACGTGAGCGGAGTATCCATTCACTTCCAACTCTACCGGAGGCGAGTGCTCCAACGGCAAACGCGAAGGGGACCGTCAGGGCAATCCAACCGATATATAACGTCGGGGGATGGAATGCCATACTTGGTGTCTGGAGGAGTGGGTTCATACCGGCACCATCAGGTGCCATCTGTCCATTGGGGAAGCGTGCGAGTGGGTTATAAACGCCTTCGACTAAGCCAGTGACGAGGATAATAAAAAACAGTTGGACGACTGCGATAGGAATGAGGGCATAATCCGAGAGGGTATCATTTGTTTCTTTATTGTGCCGGTGATTCTGCCAGATGACAATCGCGCCTGCGACAGTGAGTAACCAAAGCCAGAATAGCAGGGATCCCGACATGCGTCCCCAGAGTGCCGTGATTTTATAGAGTAGCGGTTGTGCTGCGCTTGAGACTTCAACAACATAGCGCATTGAGAAATCATCGGTTACAAAACCGTAGATTAAAGCACCGGTTGCAATACTGATGAGGATGAAGGTGGCAATGACGGCGTTCCTGCCACTCTGGATGGCGTTCTGATTTCGTGTGCGTAGCCCGAAGCAGAGGAAGCCAATCGCCCACAAGCCAGAAAGCACAGAGAGAAATATAGCGGCTTGTCCAATTTCCGCGGTCATTCGTTGCTGTGCCTCCTTAAAAAAGTGTTTTTGAACATATTGTTAAATTGTTAGGGGTCCTTTACTCCGAGATATATGAGGTCTCATCCGTAGGTGTAGCACTTTCTGCTCCCTCGTATTTCGAGGCACACTTCGTCATGAGTTTGGATGCGACAATGAGGTTCTGCGTTGCGTCGTATTTACCTTCCACGAAAACGCTACCGCCATCCGTAAAATTATCGGGTTTAAGCCGATCTTTGTAAATCACGTTGACTGTTGCTGCAGTTTCGCGGTCGCAGACAGCAAAGGTGAGCTTAAAATTGGCAGCATCCCATGTGGCGCTGCCTTCTGCAATGAGCCCATCAACTTGGACCTGTTGATTGTTCATTTTGTTTCCGTCTGTGACGAGTGCAGCGGGCGTGAAGTGCCGAACACTTGTCCTTTGAATTCCAACGAACACCAAAAGTGCCATCCCACATAGCAAGACAATGCTTGCGGCAATCACTTTAAGCCTTCTCTGTTTTCGCACTTGGACTTCCTCCATCAATTAGAATCAGTAGAGATGATTTTCTTAGCCGTAATGACGAGATGAATCCCTCTTTAAAAATAATACTTGATTTTACATGCAAAATCAAGTTAAAATGGAATTTAATTTGGAAGAGCGTGCAGAATTCCGTGTAAAAAAGCGGTCAGATGCGATGAAAGAACAGGAAAACTTATGAAAACCGATTGGCAACATCATCCGTGGGCGGGTGTATTTCCGGCGACACTCTGTCCCTTTCATGAAGATGAATCGATTGACGAAGTCGGATTACGTCAATATATGCAGGAACTCGCAAGTGTTCCGGGGATAAAAGGCGTTGTCTGTAACGGACACACCGG
>VXPE01000136.1 GCA_009839745.1 Candidatus Poribacteria bacterium | reverse complement strand
CCTGCTTTTCTGCTTTGATGCATCTTAATTCTTAAAATTGTCCAAACTTTAGTTGTATTAGGAAGATGAAAAAAACTCTGAATAGGATAATCTCCAAACCCTCCCTTGAATGATTCTTCAAAACTTAAAAGGTAGGTATAAATACCAGGATCTTCAAAAAGTCTTGCTGCCTCCGTTATTGCTCTTATAGTGGCTGAAAACCTAACGGACTTACGTTCGTATTTCCTCTGTACTGACCTGAAGTCCTCAGATGAATCCTCAGCAGCATTTAGTACTAACGTGAGTTTGATAATTAATTTCTGATTTTTTTGAATAAAGAGAACCCCTTTTGGTATAATGAAGTTACCACATTCTTCAACCAAAAGGAGTTCTCCAATGAGTATTGTATCACTTTTCTGCGAAATAGACGACTTTTTTATGATGTATGAGGCACATATCAGTAGAGACTGTCTTCCGAGCGAAGCAAGTTCTGAAACCCGGGGGCGTCCGAGACGCCTGCATCCGAGTGAGGTGATGACGATCTTGATCGCTTTCCACCAGAGCAACTATCGGACGTTTAAGCACTTCTATCTCAAACATGTCTGCGTGTATTGGCGTGCTGAGTTTCCGACCCTCGTGAGTTATTCTCGGTTCGTGCAGTTGAAGAAAGAAGTCTTGACGCTTTTGAAACTTTATCTCGGCACGCACCTCGGAGCCTGTAGCGGGGTGTCCTTCGTTGACTCGACACGCTTGCGGGTCTGTGATAACAAGCGGATCTCCGCACATTGCGTCTTCGCCGCAGAAGCGGAACGCTCGAAAACATCTATGGGGTGGTTTTACGGGTTTAGACTTCATCTCGTTATCAATCACACCGGTGCCCTCTTAGATGTCGCCCTGACCCCTGGAAATGTAGATGACCGAAAACCGCTACGAACGTTCGCAGAGCGCCTTCACGGAAGTCTTTACGGAGATAGAGGGTATATCTCCAAAGACCTTCGAGAAGTCCTCCGGGAACAAGGAAACCTGAACTTGGTTTACAAAGTCCGTAAGAACATGGATCCCCTGGACTTGTCTGTCTCCGATGAGGTATTGCTGAAGAAGCGGGTGCTTATTGAATCAGTGATTCGGGAACTCAAAACACAGATGCAGGTGGAACATAGTCGTCATAGAAGTGTTGAGAACTTCCAAGTCAATGTCTTCTCTGCTTTGATCGCATATCAGTTGTTAGAGAACAAACCCACGTTGAACCTCGCTGAACTGCAGGAAGTCAACGATTTACCCGTGCTTTTCTAAAGACTAAACTTTTATCAAACTCACGTTAGTACTAATAATTCAAAACTATTTAAGGAGATATCTAGAATCTCAGGTTCCGAAACCTCTGGAGTCTTAACTTCAGGACATTCCACAGTTACAGGATTTTCACTATCCCCTTCACACCCTAAAAGGAATAGAAAACCACCGAACATTATTATTGAAAGCATTCGTAGAATTTTCATAATCTAAACTTGATTCCTTATGTTATCACTGGTTTTTTTCGACGCGAAGGAACATCTGAACCTTTGCCATGTTGAAACCTATGTACTGCCATCGAAAATTTGGTCCACTGTCTAAACCAAGATTATGCTATAGAGTATTTGACACCTGTCTGATAAAATGCCCGATGCGTCTTCTCGCTTCAATGAGAATCCGCCTCACCGGGGTCTGTGTTTTCAAATAGGACAGTCTCATCAAATATCTTGACATCCGGTGGGCGATGCTTGCCACCATATGCTCCTTTGATTCTGTTCCAAATCCGGTCAATCGTTTTTCGAGAGAGATGCTGCGGAAGTCTGTTCTCTGCAAAGAAGTTAAGGGGCACCAGTTACCACTTAAGAGTGAACTGTCCCCCTCTGGAAACTACAAGTGGAGCGTAGCGGAATGAACTGGTCACTGGTTACTTCTCCTCTGATGTATCTGCTTGAGCGTCTCCTGTGTGAGTAACACACGATAGACGCTCAGTGTTTTCAACGCTTTCTTACGTGGAATCGGTATTACAGTCCCATACTTCCCAATATGGAAGTTTACATATCGATACACGGATTCATAAAACGCGCCGGGATCAAATCTCACTTGCGTGTCCCAATCAGGAATGAAAGCAGGGGGGCGATCTCGGCGAATTCAAGCCGCAGTATCCGTTTGTTGATTTTCTGATGAAGGGATTTTACCATTAGAAGATTCTCCGATGATAAAATGCCCCATACACGCTCTGGCTTCGTTTGGCCATCGGAAACTCCTTTCTATGAGATTGTTATTGTATCGCAATCTTGGTTTAGAGAGTGGTCTAAATTTCCGAAAAAACAAAAAAAGAAAGAGGCGGATCTGAATAAGGTCCGCCTCTTTCTTTTCTCTCGTTAGGATACGGTTTGGTATTGTTCCCACGCTTCGCCTGCCGCAGCGGCTTGACGTTCCAGTTCAGTTCGCCACCCAACCACTTCACCCGCTTTGATGCGTTGGATGTCAAAACCTGCGTAGCGGTCTTCGAGCCGATCTCCGAGTTTGTGGTTCGCCGCCCAGCGATCCCATGCCGTTTTCATCCATTCGTGCGGAAGTGCCTCACGCACGGCGGGATCGAGTTGCCATGCGAATCGGGCATCGACGACCTTCGGTGCCTCCTCGGGGGGACCTTGCCATTTCGACCAACCGATTGAGAGCGTATTGCGCTCACGTTCAGGCACGGTGTGTCCTGTATGGATCGTCGTGCCGTTACGGATAAGTGCCTCGCCCGGTTTCAGCCGAATCGCGATCTGTCCGGGAAGTGGGTCTGTGCCGTTCCAACTCGGTGTATAGGGCACCCCTTGGTCCTTCATGGATTGTGGGAGTAGCACGTCGTGTTCAAGTGGGGTGCGCCATCGGCTATGGCTACCCTGGACGAGTTCGTGGCATTCATCGTCTGCGAGTGCCAAGAACATGCCGACACTGTTCCGTTCGGTAATTCGCTTCTCATTTTCTTCCTGAATCTCTTTCCAGCGGATCCGTTCCACCGCCTCAGAATAGGCTTCAGGACCTTCTTGGCGACTTTCTTGCGAGAAGTAACTCTCGCCAGTCCCCCACCATGTCGTGTCTCTGTGCCATCCGAGTCTGTTATCCTTTTTACGGGGATTACACCACAGGAGAATATTCGTCATGACGAGGTCTTCAGGCTCTACGTCACACCACGCCTTGACGAAGCCCGTGAAATCTGGGGATCCGTAAAATTCAGTGAAAGCGGGTTCTTTAAATGCGGGATGGATGATACCTCGGATTGCCCACGGTTCGTTCTCACCCGCCCGGTGAACGTATCCCTTTGAGCAGTCGATAACATCGTAACCGTTCTCTGGCGCACACGCTTGTGTAACCCGTCTACCTGCCTCTCGGAGGAGCGGAATCCACGGATTGTCGACAAAGTCGTTGATGATGACGAAACCGTGTTCCCTTAAATGCGCCAATCTTTCCGGCGTGGCACCGGGTGCCGAGAGTTCCGGTTTGAAATCAGCAAAAGCCGGAGCGCGATAAACTTCCTTCACCTCGGTTTGATTATTGTCCATTATCATGCCTCCTTTGAAGAAACTTTTTGGACACTTATCGAAACTTGGGATTTACTATTACATACCTGCACAAATTTGTCAAGGGACGCGATGTTGAACTCAGGACCGTCTGGTTTAAGGGGACTCGTTTGTAGTAGGGAAACCATTTATTGCCCGTTCTCATCGTTTTATAACGTGCGATGAATCACACGACTACAAACCCATTCGCTCGTAGTGAGGAAATCGTTTATTATCCACCTAATTACGGATTGCTGACTGCTGATAGCCTTTAATGCATCTCAATCGAAAGGACATAACTCAGGATTGTCACCAGGAGCCATGTCGCGACCAGCACGATCCCAAACGGACGTTTCAACTGATCGCCCGATACGAAGATCCCGCACCGGAAGACGATGAGGATAAACAGCATCGCCGGGAACAGGAACTGGAAGAACTGACCGTCTGCCTGCAGACCCCCTTGCGTTGCAGAAGCGGAGACACCCGCAACGAAAAGGACATTGAGAATATCCGCACCGATGATGTTCCCGACTGCCAACTCTCCGTGTCCGCGTCTGACTGCCGTTATTGCCGTTACCAATTCCGGGAGCGATGTCCCGAACGCAACGAGGGTCGCCGAGATGATGTGTTCCGGGACTTTTATTCTGTCTGCTATCTCGATCACAGTCGGAATTAGAACCTGGGCAGAAAGGACCACGATAGCGATTGCCCCGACGAGTTTAAGGAGTGTTCCAAAAGCACCTGTTCCCTCTGCCTCCACTTCTTCTCCGTCATTATCAGCATTCGCGCCTAAGGCACTTGCCCACCGAATGGACTGATAGATGTATAACCCCAGAAGTGCCACGAAGACCCAACCTATAGGTTGTAGTAAAGTGCCGCCTTGTGTGAAGACTTTCGCTGGGGAGGTCCACGGGAAACACCCAAGCACCAGCAGGATGCCCGCACCTACTTGGACGTTTGACAGCCGTGACGCCAATTGACGGTTCAGAGGAAGGGGCGCGATGAGGGATGCCAATCCGAGAATGAGTCCCGTATCGCAAATAATAGAGCCGACAGCATTGCCGAGTGCAAGTCCCGGTTCTCCTTGTAGTGCCGATAGCACAGAGACTGCCGCCTCTGGAGTTGTGGTGCCGATGCTCACGATCGTTGCACCGATGACCGCTTTCCCTAAACCCCATCGGGTTGAAAGGATGACGGCTTCGTCAACGAGCCAATCCGCACCTTTGCCGAGTATGTAAAGGGTTACCGCGATTATCGCAAAAAGCGCAAGGCTCGGTAACCCATTAATAATTTCTGTGATCCATTGTTCCATTAACTTTGCCTTTCAGGGAGATATAGGATGTTAATTTCTAAAGAATAGATTAGCATATACCTTTGATGCAGTCAATTAGTTTTCAAGCACACACTTTAAAAAACGTTTGACTTTGGCCAGAAGTTCAAGTATAATGATGGCATGATAGGATCCAATAACAAAACGTTCAGGAGGCTTATGATGATGTTAAAGCGAAGTTTGGTATTCAGTTTCGGACTCCTGTTTTTGGGGTTCAATGCGTTTGGCAACGTGTGGTACAGTGAGAATTTTGACAACTTCAAAGATGGTGATATCGCTGGGCAAGATGACTGGGAAACGGCAATGAACCAAAACACTTGCCAAATTAGCAGCGAGGTGAAGCGCGGCGACACAGGCAAAAGTATTCTAATCACAGAAGACACAATGGTCCTCAGAAGTTTCGACGGCACGCATGACGGAATTCAGTATGTTTCGTTATTCACGCAGCGGGATAAGGGCGCAGGCATAATGCTGTTTTATATCGGTGGAGATGCCATTAAGTGGGGCGGGGCTGCCGTGTTTAATACCCGGGGGGATACCTCTATCCACGCGCTTGACGGCAATGTAGGACAACAGGTCGGGGAGCTGAAATTGGGGGAATGGCACCATTTCCGTATCGTGCTCGACTTTAAAAAGAAAACGTATGACTTTTACGTCGATGACGAACAGATCGTCGATGGTTTCGGTTTTAGAGGCGAAGGGGGAAAAGGCGGCGTGAATCCGAGTCTCGGTTGGATCTTCTTCGGTTGGGACCATCCCGATGCGCTGACGGCTTATATTGATGACATTGAAATGGGAGACGGTGAAGGCGAAACGGCTGGCAAACCGCAAGCGGTTTCCGCTTCAGACAAACTCGCGACCACGTGGGGAAAGATCAAGCAGCGATTGTAGCATTTGTTCGGGCGATGGTCAAAGTCTGTCGGTTCCAGTTTAATAGTAAAATGTGTACGTCGGTCTGTCAAGGAGAATGCTTAAGATATTCCAGAAACTACCCATGACAAAATCCCCGAGTGCCAATCCGAGAAAGAGCGGCACTGCTTTCCGATAGAGACCAAGCCCGCCATATTTTAAGACACTCCATTTGGCGAGCGCACTGATGGCAAACGCCGCCCAGAAAAGGTGCAGGTGGAAGGATACCCCGTAACCGAGCGGATGGATGGGCCACCAGAACAGTCGACTCCGCACCGCTGAAAGCAAGGTTGTGAGAGAGAAACCGAATATTATCGCAGCGATATGACCCCTGTTTGGGTCTTGGGGCGACGTGAGCCATCCCTCAAGGAAGCGATATGCGCGTCCGCCGAAACTGTTAATCTGTCCACCCACTTTGCCGGTATTAACCCCAAGTTCAAAGAATGTATCTACCAACATGAAGATACACAACGGCATTGCGATGACTGTCAGGAGAATCATCAAACGAGACAGGCCTTGGACATCAAGATTCCCGCGTTCGGCAAGTTTAAACGCTTCAAGTTGATGCGGCATTGGGTGGCTCCGATTGTCTCGATTGAACCAAAAAAAGAGGGAAAACCATGTTAGGTTTCGGGCACCGATGCGCCGCGTGCCAAGTATACTGATAAGGCTATGGTGCGGACCGATAAAGGTTGTTGAGTGAATCGGGAACCCTATTTGTGCTCGAATGCGTGTCAGTGGGATCGCGATCGTTGCAAAATGTGCGGCGAAGAATAGAATCGCGATCCACATCGCCATTCCGCCGCGCATCGCGAATCCAATGATGAATATTCCACCGAAAATAATCCCCAAAAGCGCCGTTCGATAGCGCATCGGTTCTGCTTCGTCCGTTGCTTGGCTGCGTCCAAATGCTGTGCGGAACGCCCGCCAAATCTGCCGGCGTGTACTCCAAAGCGCGACTATGCAGATACCGATGTATGCCCCGGTATTCTGTTCGTACGGATACGGAAAGCCAGGGACGTTTTCGAGTCCGGTTAGGATAGCGATAAAGTATTGCACTTTGTAAAGAAAGAAAAAGAGCAGGCACGATATAAGCAAGTCGAGCGGCATCAGAAAACCAAGTCCGACTGCGAAGGGATAGACAATAATCGCATTCCCACCGCGAAGAAAGGCCGTCCACGGCTTTTCAGTGAATAATGTGTTGAGAGGTATGTGCTTGTTTGGGAAAGCAGGAATTGAAGGAAAAAAGATGTTAAGCCCGTTGGCAAGACTGATGAGTGACGCAATGCCGAATCCCCACCACATCGCCCGGTTTCGAAGGAATTGGTTTGTATTGTAGGCAAGTTGATACGGGAGCTCGACAATCGGATACACGAGACGTTCCTGTTCCGTCCACTGCTTGCGGATGATGATATTGATACACTGCATCACGAAGATAAGCGCGAAAGTGAAGGTGCACCACCAGAACGTCGGTATCACCCATTTCTTCACAGAGTGCGTTTCAAAAAACGGGGCATCGCCGAGATAGAATGCGCGGAGCACACGCGGATCATTGATTGTTAACCACTCCGGTAGATAACGCCAAAACAACTCGCGCCATTCGTTTTCAGGAGTGCCGAAATAGAAGGCGTGAACGATAATTGAGACGAGTGGTAGGAACATATCATAAGACATGAACAGCAGTGTTATGGACATCAGAACATAAAGGCTAATCAGTTCGCCGCCTGTTAGGGCATGCTTTGCGGCGTATTTCTTTACAACGATGTTGAACACTGAGATGACTAAGAGCGTAAACACGACGCTATAAAACGGTGCCATCAATGTTGGAAAGGTGTATCGGAGGGCTTCACACTCAATATGCCATTTGTAGATGAAGGGCAGGAGTAGCAGGGATATGAGGATGGTGCGGAGAGTGATTTTTTCATGATTTGGTGTATCTATAGGTGAACGTGGTGAAGGCATCATGAGAATTTGAATAGCTGGGCGGTCGGTGAAAAGTCGTGGTGTGTCGTCATAGAAAAGTGAACCGTCTCCCCATATTTTACGTTTATTCGGTTAAAAGTTCAAGAAAATCTGTCGCGAGGTATTGATGTCAAAGAGGGTATTTAACCATGAAAATTACACAGGTTGAAGCGTTCGCGCTCCGATACCAAACGGAAAAATCAGCAGAGGAACACACGGACAGTTATTACTTGCCACCTGAAGGATGGCGTTCCATTTACTCGCGCCACCATGAAACGATGGTCGTGCGGATTACAACATCGGAGGGTATCGTCGGGTATGGCGAAGGACAAAGCCCCGTTTCACCGCGCACATCGAAGACAATCGTTGAGGATCTCTGTCGTCCGATCCTCATGGACAAAGATCCGTTTGATGTGGAATTTCTTTGGCAACGGATGTTTACGGCGATGCGGGAGCGTGGACACTATACCGGCTTTTTCATCGATGCACTCGCTGGATGCGACATTGCCCTCTGGGACATCATCGGGAAAGCCACAGGGAAACCCGTTCACAAGGTGCTGGGGGGACGCTATCGCGATCGGATCCCTTTATACGCCGGTGTTGGCGGCAGCACTCCGGAAGCGGCGGCGACACAAGCAGCGAAGCATGTCTCGCAGGGGTATGGCGGGTTAAAAATTCACACAACGCACGGCCGCGCCGAGATTTTGGAGATCGTCGCAGCAGTGCGCGAACAGGTCGGTCCGAAGATTAAGTTGATGGTGGACCTCCATACCCAATACAGTGTCCCAGAGGCGACATTACTCGGCCGCGGGCTTGAGGAATTGGACGTGGTGTGGTTGGAATCGCCAACGGCACCCGAGGACATCCCTGGGCAAGCGGCATTGGCACAAGCACTGGATATGTCGGTCGCTATTGGCGAATGGACACGCACCCGTTATGAGTTACGGGAGGTGTTTGAACGGCGCGCCTGTGACATCACCATGCCCGATATTGCCCGAACAGGGCTCACAGAAGGAAAACGCATCGCAAGCCTCGCCGATACCTATAACATTCCGGTAACACCGCACATCGGGGGCGGTGGCATCCTCTCGATTGCCGCGACGGTGCAATTCTCAGCGACAATTCCCAACTTCCTGATTATGGAGCATTCCCCTGAGGCATACGAATCGAAAGGGCAAATCACCACGCGAAAACCGATAATCGAGGAGGGGGCTTTCGTCATTGATGATGTGCCCGGACTCGGTATTGTGATAGATACAGAGGCGTTGGAAGCCTTTGCGATAGGCGATTAATACCCTTTTTCCTTATCTACAACGTTAGTAAGCGGTTCTCCATTGACGTATTTGTGCATGTTGTCGATAAAGAGTTCCATTGCGCGTTTGGCGATGTTTTGCGACGCACCAGCGGTATGGGACGTTAGGATCACGTTCGGGAGCGTCCAGAGCGGATTGTCTTGCGGACACGGCTCTGTATAGGTTACATCCAACCCCGCCCCCGCTAATTTTCCGCTTTTCAACGCGGCGATCAACGCATCTTCGTCGACCACTTTACCGCGGCTGACATTGATGAAAAAGCATCCCGCTGGCAAGGCATCGAATTCCGCTTGGGATAGCAGTTTATGCGTTTGCGGTGTGATTGGACAGCAGACCGTCAAAACGTCGCTTCGAGACAAGAACTCCGGTAGCCAGTCGAGTTGTCCTAATTCGTCAACAGTGTCCGGCTTCTCCATCGGTTCGGGATCGACAGCTATTACGTTGAAGTCGAAGGCTTTGGCACGTTGCGCGACGGCTCTGCCGATACCCCCAAGTCCGAGAACACCCATCGTCATTCCCGATACCTCGACGCACTGTGTCCACTTCCATTCCTTATCACGCATCAAATCGAGTTGTGTGTTGATCCCTCGTGTCAGGGACAGCAGCAGCGCGAAGGCGTGTTCGGCGAGTTGGGGTCCATACAGACGCTTACTGTTTATCAGTGTGATGGGGCTCTCTTTGAAGGCGGGGTACATGGACCGTTCCACGCCTACGAAGGGCTGCATCACCCACTGTAACGATGTCGCATGGGGAAGGGCATCCTCTGATACGACACCGTAGAGAATTTCAGCGTCTGAGATATGGTCTTTGAGTTGCTCACCCTCCGGTAGGAAACTGATGTCCATCTCCGCGGGGGCATCCTTCAGCATATCCGCAACTTCTTGGCTAATTCCACTGGCAATCAAAACTTTGATGTTCGCCATTGAGCTTCTCCTTGGTTATAGAATTTTCTGTGATGATGGTTCACATGAACCGAAGTTTATCATAGGTTGAGATGTTTGTCAACAGGAAGATTTCGCTGGGACTCTTTTTTCTTGACAGATTTCCCCAAAACGGGTATTCTCAAGAAAAATCTCTCCTTTATCCCGTGAAAGTGAGTAACGATTATGCTACAGGTCCGATACGCACGCTATACCCCCCACGATGCATACCTCCGTTTGACGAATGAACAGTATATTCTCGATGTGGATAGACGCAGCGGTGTTATCAAAGGTTTATACCTCACAGAGGACGCACAAGGCACGAACTTCTTTGGGAATGAGCAGAACATGCGCCTCAACATCTGGTGGAAGCAACGACACGTCCCCGAAAAGTCGCAACGCATTCCGATGCACTGCTGGACTGGCGACGTTGTGCTGAAAGCGCGTCTCGCAGGGGAAACGGCGTGGCGCGCGATGCACACCTTCCTCAGCGACGATGTCCGCACAGTGACCCACGACGACGATTCCATAACGACCCGTTATGAGGGCAATTCCGTCAACCGAGGTGGACTCCAACACCTCAATATTGAGCAACGTTATGCGTTTCGGGGAAACCCGCAAAGCGGAGATGCGATTCTATGGACGATCACGCTACATAACACTTCGAAGCAACAGGTCGAAATCGGAGAACTCGGACTCCCGATCACGCTGAATACGAACTACAACATCGGTGATGAGAAACAGGGATTCAATCATCGGTCGGTTGAGTCTACGAAATATGTCTTTGAGCAACGCGTGATTGAAAGCTCTTTTGTCTCTGGACACTCGTCCTATATCCTTGCGACCCGTGCGAGTGGGAAAGGCGACCATTTGCTGATTGTTCCGCAAGACAACACCGCATTGGAGGCGATTTCTGGGTATGGACTCTTTCCCAATACCGAGATGATGACGGGGGCTGGCTCTCTGTTTTATCTGTTTTCTGAAGCCACTGCGGAGGCACCTTGGTATAACGGACACCGTTCACTCACTTTAGCACCCGATGAAAGACGGACTTTCAGTTTCATGCTGTGTCGCGTCAAGGATTACGCCGATGTCAGCGAGAAGTTGTATCAGAACGGGAATGTCGCCGTGAAGATCGTGCCGGGAATGGTGCTACCTGTCGGAACGAAGGCGCATCTGCTGCTCCGATCCAAGAAACCGATTACAGCGATTGAGACCGCCAATGGCATTGAAGTTGAACAAGTGGCAACGATGGGTGACCGTCACACCTATACCGTCCGTCTGACTTCTATGGGTGAACAGAAGGTGACAATCCGCTACGGTGATGGTGAGTGGTCACATCTATTGTTTAACGGCATCGCGGAGATAGAGAGCT
Organism: Candidatus Poribacteria bacterium; assembly: GCA_009839745.1. Classification (NCBI taxonomy): domain Bacteria; phylum Candidatus Poribacteria; species Candidatus Poribacteria bacterium. The sequence continues at coordinate 11,505 of VXPE01000136.1, read as the reverse complement.
TAATGAAGGCACGCGCCAAATTCATCGTGGAGAATCAGCGTGTCGAAGACCCAGACGACCTCTGTCACTACAGTTTTCGTATCTGGAATAACGAGGATGAACGGCTCATCGTGGAGGAGGAGGCACCGTGCGGCTCGATTGATATGGGGGGCAGCGATGACCGATGCTTTGCACCACCCGTATTCCTCGCTGGAAAGAACGCTTATTACCCCGATGAGAAGGAGATCCACGCACTCGACGAATTCATTGAGAAGTTTCTCTACGGGAAGTTACAGAACAAAGACAACTATCAGGTGCTGAACTCGCTCATCGGGCTACGACCCGGATCCTGGCGGCGATGGGATTACGTCTGGCGTATCTATAACTATCCACACGTCTATAACATCTACTATCAGATGTATCGGATTACCACGTTGCACGGGATAAAAACCAGCCGTGAACCGTTGTGGTATCTCAACCTTGCCTACAACACTGCTCTCGCTTCTTATCTCGATGCCACCTACGAGAGCGTCTATGAGACGAAAAATTACATCGACTACCACCGCGGCAACATGTCCAAGACGCACGCACCGATGGGATCACCGATTCTGGCGCGTCTCCTGAAATCGCTGAAGGCGGAAGGCATGGCGACTGAATACCGGACGCTTCGGGAGGCGATTGAAGGGTGTCTCCCATTTTTCCGTGAGGAGGAATACCCTTTCGCATCGGAGTATTGTTTCGATCACGCCTCAAAGGCAGCGTTGTATTATTTAGCACAGGTCGCGGACGATGAGTCCTTGAAAAAACGGGTCGTGGCGACAATTCTCGCGAGCCGAGATGCCACGCCGATGTGGTTCTCCTACTGCACGAACATGCGATACATCGGATGCTACCCGACGCCGCTGATGGCACGTCCGCTTTTCGACAGATATGAACAGACCGGGGATCTACATTTTCTGCAGAAGGCTTACGGCGCAACCTTGGCGGTCTGGAGTTGTGTCGATCCGTCTGGGAAGGGCTACAACGGTAGGGAATGGCGATTTAATCCGCCGGAGAAGGGGGCGCCGGAATACAACTACTATCGCAACGGCTGTTTCTCTGGTGAAGTCGGGATGGGGCTTTACGGCAACTTGAGCATGCTGAAATCCTACCTTGTCCAAGATCCGGATTTCGGGCTTATCGGTTATGGGTGTGCTGTTTCCGAGACGGCGGACGCTTATACCCTCGTCCCGCAGGATGGATTGGGGGTCAGGGGTGCCTTTGTGCCGCTCGGTGTGACGGTAGAGACGGTGAAGGCTCGCATTCAGAAGGCGACACTCACGAAAGACTTGGGACGGTTGGTGCTTGTTTTGTCCAAGCCATCTACGCATGTGGAATGTGCGCAGGTCTCGGTGCGTGGGTTGCCGTCAGGATCGTATCGGGGTAGCACAGGACGCCTCGATATCTGTGAGCAGATTGAATGGGATGTCCCTTATGCAGAGGGACAGAATTCGGTTAAGGTGACGTTAGTTCGCGAAAAGGAACGGATTTAGTCTATTCCCAGACTAAATCCCCAACCGCACGGGTGTCTCTCTGAAACAATGCGTAATACTATACTCGAACCCCGCACTAAAATCCTGATGATGCTCGTTAGCGGTTGTCTCGTCGTTCTGTTGGACAGCCCGACGGCTCTACTCGTCTGTTTCGTTGGGAGTCTCACGTTGGTCGCACTGTCCGTCCCGACATGGCGGCAGATCGGAGTGCTCTGTGCCTTCCTCTTCTTTACGACGTGGGGTCTGATTTACAGTCAAGCGATCTTCTATAACGAATTTCCACGCACGGTGCTGTTTACACTTGTGCCTGCCGACCTGCCACTCATTGGAAAAATGACGGGCGGCATCCGTGTCTATCGAGAAGGACTCTTTCACGGGATCGTCCAATCCCTCCGTTTCAATACGACCCTCGTTATCGGGTGCTTTATCGTCTGGACGACGCAACCGCGTGATCTGCTCCTCGCCTTGACGCAGTTGCGTGTGCCTGCAACCCTTGCTTTTATGGTGACGACGGCGTTACATTTCATTCCTGTGATTACGAATGAGGCTGCGACGGTGTTCCGTTCGCAAAGGTTAAGGGGGTTCCGGTATCTCCGTCTCAATCTATTGGCGACCTGCCGCGGGGTTATCAACAGTTTCCGTCCGATCTTGGCAGGTAACATCCGGCACGCGACACACCTCAGCGAATCCGTTGAGAGTCGTGGATTCTCGCCAGAAATGGCGACGCGACGCACCTCGCTCCGGTCTTTGAAGATGGGCGTGTGGGATTACAACCTACTCGCTGTGTTGTTCGCCTGTTTGATCGGTGTCGTTGGGTTGAAACTGCTCTATTTCTTTTATGCGAACGGTATCTATTACGCCTCGTGGTTGCGGCATGCGTATACGTTCACCCGTGAGGTGTTATAGGGTCACCGTCCGACTTCCCACGCCAGATGTTGCAATTCGGGTCCAATCAGTTTTTCCCATGCCAATTGCACAGCAGCAGTCGAACCGGGTGTGGAAATCACGACTTTTCCGCGGTAGACACCCGCCGTCGCTCGGGAGAGCATTGCCGCGGCACCGACCTGATCGTAGCTAAACATCCGAAAGAGTTCGCCGAATCCGGGCAGCGTCTTTTCCAATTTGCGATTGAGAATGTCAAAAGTGGTGTCGCGCGGGGCGATACCCGTGCCACCGTTGAAGAGGATAACCTGTGCATCGCTTTCCGCCATTTTATCCAATACTTCAGCGACTTGATCGGGTTCGTCTTTTATGATTTGGTATGCGGTGACGCTGTTTCCTTCTGCCGCGAGCTGTTCGCGCAGGAATACGGCGTTTTTGTCTGTTTCAGGGGTGCGTGTGTCGCTCACGGTGACGATCGCGACTGCGACGGGCCCCTCTTCAGTTGCCATTTCTCGGTGTTGTTGCGTACTTGTAGAAGTTGTTGACATGTAATGTCGTCTCCTTTTAAATTATTGATTTGGGTAGGTTCTATTGAGGTGTTTCGGCATTGTAAAAAAACGTCCACCTGTCTGTTCCGCGAGTTTTTTCTGAAAATCTGTGGGGCCCGGATGTCCAATAACATAAGCACGGATGCCTAACGACTGACAGAGACGGAGTGCGCGTTCGGGCGGATATTTTCCCGTTGTCGGTTCATCTGTCAGAATGAGCAGGAATCGGCTGGCATACGGACTGAATTTGACTTTCGGCACGCCTTCCACAATAGCGTCAATGAGATGCTCGTCTCCGCCAAATGGAGCCTCCATGGAACTTTCGAGCATGGATTCGTTGAGCGGCATCTGCGTCACAACCGCGCCGTTGATGATTTTGATGGCATCCTTCGCTTCGGCGAAACGGATCAGTCCGATCCGATATTTAATTGGCAGAATGTCTAACCTACCCATAAGCGTGCTTAAACCGAGCATAATCGCTTCGGATTTGCCCCCCATACTCCGACTGTAATCGAGCATTACCACAATGTCCACGACGGGTTCAAATCCCCTTACCGCGCTGTCAGGAGATGCACTGAGTGCTGCCCCGTCATAGATGTTCAGGCGGTTATTTTCATTTCGGATAGTATACATGCGACGACGGGTCGAATCGTTTATAAGCCATCTGTTGCCACGCTTTTGCGTCATAGCCGTGAGACTGTTCGAGAGATTCCAGCTTTCAGGATAGATACCGGCGAAAACGTTCAGCTTATCCCCCTGTTTGCGGATGGTATAGATGCGACCGTTTGTATAATCGGTGATTACCCACAGATCCCCCTTCTGTTTCTCCCAGACCATAGAACTTCCAAACAGATTGTCGGCACCGGCTATAGAGACCCCATTCTTCTTGAATTCACGTTGCAACTTTTTTATAGGGACATCGCCATCTTCGAGGAGCACCTCGAATTGAGATTCCATACTGAAAAGCAATCGTCCCCCGTTTCGGCGAATGTCTTTGACAATGTCCCGGAAAACCTTCATAAATGCCTCATTGGCGACACGATCGCTCGGAAGCGTGGTTGCCTTACCGAAACCGCCCGGAATCGGCTGCCAGAGTCCCCCCGTCGTTTCCGCTAACTTTTGTTGAAACGGTTCTGGAACCCCAAGAACGTTCACACGTATACCCTGAAGTTGATATTCTTTGATAACCTTTTCCCGCATTGTCTCGTAAGCCCCGTCCTTCCTCATGTGTGTCGATGCGGGTTCGTCGGTTACGAGGATGATGTATTGGTCAGCATCGGCATGGAAGTCGATACGATACGGGGTATCCAAGAGTGCGTCGAGGGCATGTTCATCTCCGCTGAGTTTGGCTTTTTGCATCCGTCTGCGAAGCATACCGACATCCGGTAACAACGTCCGAATCTCCAGTTTTTGACCTTCGTATCTGACACTGAATTCCGACATGCCGAGGTGGTATTCCAGATTGACGAGATCGAATTCATCGGTCATGGCAAACAGGTTCGCGGCGACTTCTTGGATGTTATCGCGCATGCTCGCGCTCGTGTCGATGACGAAGACAACGTTCACCTTGTCTACCTCTCGTGTTCCGATGATATGATCGGCGATACGCTTGAGTGCTTTCGCGAATGGGTTGCTATTTCCTTTACCAGTGCCTTCCCCTTCATTGTCTCCATCACCGTCGCCGATAGTCCCAATTTCAGAGGCACCCGTGGATTGAAGCCTATGGAATCCACCACCGCCGTCCCCTTTGACGCGTTGTCGGAGACTGTCTACACCTGCACCTGCGGTCGTCTGATAGGGACTCGCAACCTCTCCTGAGATCGGCGTCTCTCGGCTATTGATCCGTTCTGCGTCTGTGGTCACATCGGGGAGTGTCGTTTCTAGGTCCGATGTGGATCTTGTTGCACTGTGTAGGAGTGCCGCTTCCGATTGACGCACGGTTTCGTCGATTAAATTCGCGGAAGCCATGAGGTCAAGATGCCGTTGGTTTGTATCCGTAGAGGGATCTGTTTGCTGTGGTGTTCGGAGTTTTTTGGGGGGCGGCGGTTTGAGGGTGCGCCGTTGTTCCCGAAAGGCTTCTGGATTGATGAGTTCCACTGCCAGCGCGTCTTCACCCCTGTTCTGGCTCGGCGTATAGAACGAGAACATAAAAGTGATGGCGAGACAAAGATGGACGATGCCCGCAAAGAGCAGGGCGCGCATGGAACGGTGTCGCCTATAGGAACGGTTCATGATGTTTTCTCCATTTCGATATAAGTCTGTTTATCCCTCAACCCGATCAGCACTATTTATTGCGCAGTCTGTTTCTTCTTCACCTTTCCCCACGTTGTGGTTAGCAGGTGCGGTTGTGGTGAGACCGACAAGGCATATTCTGGATCGAACCAATCTCCACTAGTGTTCCACCCATACCATCGGTGTTCATGATATATACTTCGCGCTGACCTCCATCCCGCGTTGAGGTAAATAGGATTTTCGGAGTTGTCGGTGCTTGTGCGAAAAGCGGATAAACGTTTACATTCAGCACGAAAAGAATAAAGATGGTAAAAATTAATAACCGTGTCGTTTTCATAAGGCGTAACCCGAGGAATCAGAATGCGTTTCCGTAGTATATGTAAAGAGTGGGGTAGTCGGTGTTCTCCGGAATTCAGGTTATATTATTATATCATTTAAAACGGAGTCAATCAAATTAAAGTTGACAAAATTGATGCATTCTGCTAAAATTATGAAAATTCGATAATTTTTTGCACTTTTTTCTTGCAATTCATATTTGAAAAGTGCTATAATTGATTTTGTGTATTCTTTCAACTTCTCGGGGTGACGTATACTATCTCGCAGAAGATCAAAAAAAGGATCGCACTGCTGACAGATGACCGGTGGAACGTCAGCATTAAAAAGCGTGATTTGCACGCAGTACTGCTATCACCAATAGTAAAAATCTGATGAGGTAATGAGATTTTGGGAAGCGCGCTTCTTACTCAAGAACTCTGAGCCTTGTGTATATTTAGAGAAGGAGATTTCATAGCTATGAAAAAATTCACAATCTTTATCACACTTGCCTGCGTTGTCATGATTTCACCGATGGCATTCGCGCAGAATTGGCAACCGGCAGGTGATAATTGGATTGCAAAATGGTGGGGACTCGATCTCGTCACCGATACGGGTGGTTTTAACACATCGGCAACGATTGATTACCTTGCTGAAGGCAGTGGTGGTTTGATTTCCAACGCCTCCGTTTCCACACGCGACGGTGCCGGAAAAACCGCAAACGCCATCGTGAGCCTCCCGGATAATGGCGGTTCACTCGCGTGGTCCATTGTTGACATCAATACCGAAGACCAACTGAACATGTCCACAAGCCACGGGATCCCTGATGGTCGCGACATCACATGGCACGGTATCATCGTCGTTATTTCACCAGATGACCGGACGACAACGATGCACCCTGCACACGATGATTACGCCCAAATCTGGATCAATGGCGAACAGATCTATGACAATAGTGCCTGGACAGGTGGGGTTCGTGAAGTCACAACGCCAACCGAGGTTCAATTCCACAAAGGCGAGAACTTCTTGCACTTCAAATGTGGTGAATCGGGTGGCGCAGATTACGTCAACCTTCGCTTTGAACCGACCGACACCGATCTGCTCATCGCACCCACGAAAGATAACCTCTTCTTGGATGTCCTCACACCCGTTGAGCCGCAAGGCAAACTGGCAACACAGTGGGCAGCACTCAAGCGTCAGTAATTTTTATTGTTAAACGAGAAACCCGCATCCAAATAAGGACGCGGGTTTTTTGTTGTCTAATGTAGGATTGAAATTCCCTACTCTTCTGATTCCACAATTGTCAGAATCTGGTTGATGGGGAGGTCTCGCAGTTTTTGTATGGTTCCGCTTTGCCAGACGATGTTCACTTTCTCGACATGCCGATGCTCTCCTAAGCCGAACAGTAAGCGTGTATCGCTTCCTGAGGCGTAGCTTGAACCGCTCTTTACTTCCCGTATCAGCGTCATGTTTCCTGCCGTGACGCTGACCTTCGCACCGATCCCGTCGCGATTGCTTTGCGTTCCGATCAGTTTAAGGCTCACCCAATTTTTCAGATTTCCGCCGTCATTCCGCAGTAGCACGGCACGCTGATCGGAATTCATAATAACAATATCGGGGTCGCCGTCGTTGTCATAGTCAGCAGTCGCGGCGGCTCTGCCAACAAGGGGGTCCGAAAAGTAAGTTCCCGCGGATGCAGAGATGTCGGTATAAGTGCCATCGCCGTTATTTTGAAATATCTGGTCGCGTTGGGCGTATGTTTCATTGTCCCCCAATATCTCAATAACATCTTGTGGGTGTCCGTTTGCACAGAACATATCGAGATGTCCATCGTTATCGTAATCCAGAAAGAGTGGACTAAAACCGACAAACGGAAGTGTCGGTTGTTCCAATCCACTGTCCGCAGTTGCATCAGCAAAGAAGAACCCTTCCTCGTTTTTATAGAGGGTTGCCTTCTCCGAATTCGCAACGATCAGATCCAGCCATCCATCGCCGTTGTAGTCTGCAGCGTCCACCCCCATAGACCCTTCAGCGACCCCTCTGTCGTCGTAACCGACACCGATGAAGATGCTTTCGTCCGTGAAAGTGCCGTCGCCGTTGTTATGATACAGAAAGTTTCTATTCGTATCGTTAGCGACATAGATATCCGGAAATCCGTCTTGATCGTAATCCCAAGCGACCGCTGCCATACCTCTTCCTTCGACGGGATTCGTCACACCTGCTGTTTCGGCAATATTCGTGAAGGTGCCGTCGCCGTTATTTCGGTAGAGGACATCGGGGGTTCCTTCGTAGCTACGCGGGTGCCCGTAACCGACAATGCCTTTGTAGGTAGACACCGGCATTGACAAGTCATACACCAGATAATTGACGACGAAGATGTCCAAGTCGCCATCTACATCGAAATCGAGGTAGACCGCAGCGATACTCCAGAGGGTGTTATCAATACCGGCGGCTTCGGTGAGGTCGGTAAAGGTGCCGTCGCCATTGTTTCGGTAGAGTTTATCCTGTCCGAAGTTGGCGACATAGAGGTCGGGATCGCCGTCGTTGTCGATATCCGCTGCAGATGCCGCCATCCCATATCCTGTGTCTCCTGCGCCTGAGGTTTCGGTAACATCCGTGAAACGTCCATCGCCTTCGTTTCGATAGAGGACGTTCCCGAACGCTTGTGGGGTTCCTTGAGGAACGCTCCCACTGTTAACGAAATAGAGGTCGGGATCCCCGTCAGTATCGTAATCGAAGAAGACCGTCCCCGACCCCATTGTCTCGATGATGTGTTTGTGTTCGGTGGTGCCTTTGTTATGTTTGAAGTGGATACCGGCTTCTTCGGTGACATCCATGAAGATAGGGGATTGCGAAGCGGCGGTGCCTACGGTTAGCAGCAGGAATAGGAGTGCTTGTAATAAGGACTTTAAATGGGGATAGGATTGTAAGAAGAACATTGTCGTAAATTTTGGCATTACCTGAATGCACAGTCAGCAGCCTGTAACAACGGCGCAGGCGACTCGAGAAAAAAGTCTGTCAAAGTTCCAACCCGCGTCGTTCCTCCGCAAGGTAAAATTAAAAAGTGGATTTTGCCAATCGGAAACCCACAAAGGAGGTTTTCAGATTAGGATAGAGATAAAACCGAAATGTAGTGCTGCATCGGGTGATGGTATCAATCCATGAACCTCCACGGATGACACGCCAGCTTCCAACTGCCGGTCCTGTTGGATTCTGTTTCGGACGTTTCGTGGCAGCTTGTGAGGTATGCCAATAGTAGACATCGCTGTACCAGTCGGCTGTCCATTCCCAGACGTTTCCAGCCATATCCATTACGCCGTAGTAACTTTTGCCTTTCGGGAAACTGCCGACAGGTGCGAGGCGGTTCTGATAACCGTCGTCATTTGCCGCTGTGTTCGCGTAGGGTTCAAGGGCATTGCCCCAGGGCCATGTTCTATTGCTGTAACCACGCGCTGCTTTCTCCCATTCCGCCTCTGTCGGGAGTCGCATACCTTTCCACGCGGCATAAGCGTTGGCATCGTGCCAGGACACACCGACCACTGGGTGATTCGGAAACTGTTCTGCGCGTGCGGGCCAATCGCCGATCTGCGGAAGATGCGTGAAGTTCTCTGGAGTGTGTTGGGGTGTTTGTTCAGGAGAAGCTATCTCTAATTGCTGTTTCCAAAATTCGTAGTACTCGGCGTTTGTGACCTCATATTTACTGATGTAGTAGGCATTGAGATAGACTTTGTGCATCGGTTTTTCATCGGCAGCACGGGTATCGCTTCCCATCGTAAAGGTGCCTGCGGAGACGAATATGAGATGCTCTGTATCCTGCGCCGATACGCCAAAACTCATACCAATGCTGAGAAGCAGGAGGAATAAACCGCATGCGACACTGCGGAAATGGCTATTTCTGCTTGGATAAAAGATATTCATAGATGCGATGATGCTCCTGCGCGAGTTTTTGGTTGCCCATACCTTCATAGAGTCTTGAAAGGTTGAGGTGATAATAAGGCTCGTCGCTATCAAGTTCGACCGCTTTTCGGAATGCACGCAGTGCCTTTTGCGATTCGCCTTGCATCGCGTAAGTGCTACCGAGGGTGTTGTAGAGAATCGCTTGGTTCGGCATGAGTTGGACGGCTTTTCTGGCGGCTTCTGCGGCGTGCTTAGGATAATTGAGGCTCATGAAAGCACGACTCAGCCCATGGTAAAAGTGGGCGTTATTGGGAGCGAGTTCAATGCATTTCTGAAAGACGGAGACCGCCTTGGCAAAGTTCTTTTGGTTCATGAGAAGTGTGGCTAATTCCGTCCATGCCTCAAGGTTATTCGGCTCGGCGCGCGTGAGACGGGTGAGGCGTTCGTATTCAGCGAATTCCTTTTGAAGTCGCTGATAGATTTGCATTTCCACTCTACTTTTCTCCCGGTCGCCTGATCGAAAATACGCCGTGCCGAGTCCGTGGTGTGGCTCAGCATAACCTGTTGGACCATGCGCTATTGCCAGTTTGAAGTTCTTTATCGCTTCGGGATATGCTTTTAAATTCAGGTGTGCGATGCCGAGTTCATAATAGAGATTGGCGGCGTGTGAGGTCAGCGAGAGTGCCTTTGTCAGGATCGGAACGGCTTCAGCATATTGACGGCGTTTTACGAGGGATTTCCCGAGCATTTCGTGCCCGCGTGCGTGTTGCGGGGAAAGTTCTATAACCCGTTGGAGGGGGAGCACCGCGTCTGCCCACCGATCAAGTCTGAAATAGGCAACACCGAGTGAGTAGAGTGCTTCGATGTTATCAGGCATCAGTGCTAAGGAGCGTTGGTAACTTTCGGTGGCTTTGTTCCAGAATTCTTCTTGGGCGTGCGCCATGCCGAGGTAGTGTAGGATTTCGTAGTGGTCGGGTTCAATTACAAGGGCGGCTTCAAACTCAGAGATAGCTCGGAGGTTGTCGCCTTGAAACATGAGGAGGAAGGCTTGCTCTACGTGTTGGACGTATCTGCTGTGGTCGCTGAGGTTCTCGTCAGCGATTCCAGACAATGGCGAACAGAACCAGAGGAGAATTAGAATCATCAATTTTCTAATTATACCTTGCGGTTCGTTGAGATGAGTGTTTTTGCTTCGGCGTTTCTTCAGTGATTTCATATTCTATCCCGTATATCCGCCTGCGTGTTTTTGCTTGCGTATTGCTGCGTATTGCTGCAGGCTACAATAAACCTGATCATAATGAAGTGAATTAAATTTTAACCGTAGTGCGGAAAAAAGTCAAGTTTTCCATAGAACTCATACAGGGTCATTCAATTTTAAGATTTCTCATTCACTTTAGCTTGGTTGGCAATGGTTTGTTCATTTTTCACATTTACCTCACAAAGTCATGCTGTTTCAAAATCGGATTGGGTGGGTGCTGTCTATGGTAATACTGAACTTTGGGAATTTTGAGATAAAAGTGCTTAAACGTCCGATACCTACTTTGATGGAAGGCGATGAGGATCGTCATCACCTCGCTCGGATGCAGGCATCTGGGTTGCCCGCGGGTTTCCGGGGGTGTGTCGGGTTCACAGCATGTTGAAATATCGGTCTCGGACATCATAAAAAAGTCGTGTATTTCGCAGAAAAGTGGTACAATACCCATCAGAGAACTCCTTTGGTTTGAAGATATCGGATACCTTCATTATACCAAAAAGGTTCTCTTTCTACAAAAAATTGCACAATTATTTATCAAACTCACGTTTTGCTACTGCTTTGGATTATGCCTCATCTTCTCTAAAACAACGCCTGAATGAGCTCTTATAGGATAAAGGAGTTTTAAAAGATGTTATTAAAAAAGTTTTGGATCCCTGTTCTACTCGTTTTGATAGGTGTTGCCATTGGTGTCACATTTTGGGAATACCAGCAGGTTGCGAGTCAAGCCCCTGTGAAGATTATCAGCCCTGTCACGGCTGACCCTGTTGATACGTCAAAGCCTGCGACACCGAAACCGCCCCCGCCGGGGGAAACCTACGAGAGCGGACACTGGCACGGCGAAGAGTGGCACGCTGAACCGCATGAACCC
>VXPE01000135.1:14188-58409 GCA_009839745.1 Candidatus Poribacteria bacterium | reverse complement strand
CTTATAACTTTAGGATATTTACCCTATTTAATCAACTTTTTTGGCGAAGGTATTGTAAGGAAGATATTTCAATAAAATCCATCATCACTCCATCTCCTACGGTGCTATTGCTTCTCGCTTTTTTGCGGTTTTATTTTTTTACTTTGAACCGACTCAAGAGGTCAAGGCATATATGAGTGATTACTACAGAGGAATCCCCAAACGTTGTTAACTCTGGACGAAAAACATCTGATTGAATGCACGCAAGCCGGCGACCCTGAAGCTTTCAGTCCACTGGTAGACAAATACCACTCCCGCCTGTATACCCACATCACGCGCCGTGTCACGAATGCGGGGGTTGCCAAAGACCTCACACAAGAGACCTGGTTAAAGGCGTTCCGAGCCATCCACACGTTCCGAGGGACATCGGCGTTCTCTTCGTGGCTTTACCGTATTGCGGAAAATGTCTGCATCGACTATTTTCGCAGGCAAAAACACGACACAGAACCGCTGCATCTGATTGAGGAACGTCGAGTCACACAAATACACCCGTGTCCGAGTCGTGACAGGGTATATAATTCTTAAAAATAGAAACTTAGCCAGATATTGCTTTGGAGATGCGAATAAATATGCGACGCTTTGGAACCCAAGGCCGCCTATATCCTGAAGATAACTATCTCGTCCCCCGGACCGCAGAGGTTGCCAACTTTATCAGGCGCGTCAAAGAGGGAAAGTACATCGTCCTTTTCGCGCCCCGGCAGACGGGCAAAACCACTTTTTTCCAATTAGCACTCGCAGAACTTGCCGCCACAGATCCAACCTACTTCCCCATTCACCTTAACTTCGAGGTGTATGAAGGCTGTGCGCCTACAGAGTTTTACGGAGGTCTTGCAGAAGACATTCCTGAGAAAATAGTGGATGTCTTCCAAAAACGTGGCGAGACACTGCCCGAGGCATTCACACAGTTTCTGGAGAACGCGCAATTCACGAACCACCTCTCCTTGCGAAGATTCTTTAGACAGTTAGCTGAGTTGCTAAAGCACCAACGGGTTGTCCTCATCATTGACGAATTCGATGCGATTCCACGCGGTGCCGTGACGGGGTTTCTGCGCGTGCTCCGTGATATTTATCTATCCGGTAAAACACGGTGCCCACATAGCGTGGGGATCGTTGGTGTCAAAAACATTACACAACTTGATTATGACCGATCCATCTCGCCCTTTAATATTCAAGATGAGTTTCACTTGCCTAACTTCACGCACAAGCAGGTAAGCGATTTGCTCGCGCAGTATACGGACGAATGATGCAAAAACGTCCGTCGCAGGCCCTCTAAAGGGGATCGCGACCAGAGATCGCTCCTACAAAAAGAAGCAGGAAATCTGGCTATGTCTTTTTTGCCTGTTGTAATAATTCTGCCAAGCGGTCAGCAAAACGGCGTTGGCTGTCGTCCTCCGGGGCATAGCCTATGACGTTTCGTGCATTGGCGATACTCCAGAATTTATGCGTATTGTCGCTGATGCCGTAGAAAATCTGGAACGGGACCCCGTTTTCGTCCTCTATATCTTCTGTCTCAATGCTCTTGATGAAGAGTTGGACCTGATCTCGGATGCTCAAATACGCGCCGAGTCCGCGGTGCATCGCCTTCAAATCGTCCGCTGAAGAATTCGCCATATCTGTCTCACGCGGTCCGCCGATACGCAACTGGACGTTCTGCAATTTCTTACCCTCAACGTGTCCCGTCGCAAAGACAAAGCCGAGGTGCTCATACGCCTCTTTTGCCCATCCGTAGAAGTTATCGGAGAGCGGACGCATCTCTGGGGTCACTACATCCCATTTATCTGCCCAGATAAGCCGCTCGTAATAGTCGGCGGCGTGGTTGGAACTACAGACGACGACGCGTCGGACATCGGTCTCAATACAGGTCTGATAAAGATTGTATGCCATCTGGACGTTGGCAAGTTCGTTCTCAAAACTACCGCCCTTAAATGCACAGTGGACGACTGCATCAACGCCTTCAAAGTGGTGTTTATATGCGTCGCGATCGGGGTCGGTGAGTTCAGCAATTTGAACGCCTTCGACCTCATCTCCCTGCCGATTCGTGGTTTTCACGTCTAACAGGACGAGTTCATAACGTTCACGAAATTCGGGGAGCATCCGTCCGGCGATATAGCCGGATGCCCCGGTGATAAGGACTTTTCTGGAGTTTTGCATTTTTTAAACATTCCTTGCGGTTCGGATAATGTGGGATTCGCATTTCAACTGCCTTTTCGTATATCCATTCTCCGTTAGAGTTGGGTGAGTATGTTACGGAATCTCCAGTTTCTCTTTACAGTGCCGCGCGAGGGTTTTCATTTCTGCGATGACCTGTGCCTCGGTTTGCATCAACTGGCTAAAGATGGGCGGGACAGGTCGCCTGCTGAAGATTCTTTCAAAGAAACCCTGCTGGACATGGAGCGGCACGCCGAAACGTGAATTTCCAATACGATCAGGATCCAGTCCTAAGTATTCAATTGAGAGATAATGCGCAACATCGTCCTGGGTAACATTGCCTTCACGGATGCTGCCGGTATTCCTTCGTCCGTAGCTCACGAGATAGACCCTCCCGGTCATCCGGCTGAGGATGGTATACCCACCGACATCGACGGCTTCGTTCCAACACTTGTCAAATCCGTTTTGAGGCAGGCGTTCGCGAAGTTCTTGGGCAGAGCGGACCACGAATTTGTTCTGATGCGGCGTTTTGATGATAAGAAACTCTTCGTTCTGGTCCTTTAATGGCGGTTGCCCTGTAAACAAATCAACAGCATCTAAAGTCCAGACGATACCCTCTCGGATGCCTTTCGCCATGTTATGATGCCTTTCAACAAACTCCCCGTTGAGTGGATGCAGGCAATAAGCACCGCCACCGTTAAAAATACGCCGCAATTTTCGACGATGTTCTATGACAGAGAACCGCTTCTTCGCGACGGGCATTTCTAACTGGAGCGTATATCCGGTATGCAAATCGGTTGTGAGATTCAGTTGCGATTGGCGCAGTTCGGCTAAGCGGGTCAATGCCGTTTGACTTTTCGACAAAACCCGTCCGATCAGATACTGGCGGCGGAGTCCAGGGATCTCCGTAGCAAGCCGCTCAAGCGTTGGTGCATCCAGTTGCTCCAACATAACTTTGTGCTCCCACCGGGTGCCGCGTTCGTGTGCTAAAATTTGGAACTGTTGCGCATCGCCGGCAGTTCGGATATACCCGAGTGCTGTCCATGGGTCGAATGTGGCACGATAATTCCCACTGGTTTCCGCATCTCCATCCGCTAATATGCAATCTCGCCGTTCATACCGAGAATAGAGTCCAAACTGAAATTCAAAATCTTCGTAAGGTGCTAAGGCTTCTCGCAAATCACGGGCAAATTCTTTCCCGCGTGCAAAACGTTTGAAAATCTGCTCAGTCTGTTTCGGTTGATTGAGCGCATCAAGGAACGTCCCAATCTGAATCCTCCCTTCTTCTACACCTTCATCTTCATTCTTTCCAAAAACCTTGGTTTTGGTTTTAAAAGGAGGGTTTCGAAGGAAAACATCGCGTTGTGAGACGAGATGCAACGCTGGGTCCCCTGTTACATCCTTGAGGGCAGGCGCGTCTCCGAGGATTTCTGCGAGTTTGACATCATCAATGTTTTCTGTCAAGTCAATGCCGCGTTTTAACTCAGCGAAATGGATGATGTCATCAAGACGATACTTTAGGGGTGCACTCGAAGAGAGGTTATCGTAGTTAGAGCGATGGAAGCGGATGCGTGGCTTGATGCGAAAGACCGGCGTAAGTCCGTAATCCTTCAGCAACACATACAGCGTGACGGTATAGGAGTCCACGTGAACCTTCTGTGCCAAGATTCCGTCCCGCTTTGCATCTTTTTCCACGATTAACCGCTCTTGAACGAGGCGGCTATCGTTGCCGAAAATCATCATCCGGTGTTCTTCTCTGTTATCATCAACTAACATGGATTCACTCTCCCTCGATTTTGGCGCAGCTTGCAAGCCAAAACTTGCTATAGAAAAGTAAAACGATACCGTCGGGTCTCAGTTTCGCTACGCCGTTTCGGATCGTTGTCGTGCTAAGGCAGCTGCGCCCAGAATAGCGGAATTATCGCCCAGTTTTGCCGGTACAATTTGAACCCCGCTCAGCGTATTGGGCAGCGCGTATTTTTCAGCGGCGGTACGGATATCGTCCAAGAATTTATCGTCCAATGCTTCAACGACACCCCCACCCAGCACAATCATCTCCGGATTCAAGAAATTTACAATAGAACCAATGCCAATACCAAGATATTTCGTTACTTTTTTGAAAATTTTGAGGGTTAACTTATCGTTTGCGCGGATCGCTTTCGCTAAAACGCCACTCCGAATCGCACTCAGGTCACCGCCGGTGAGTTCGGAAATTATACTCTTCTTTCCCTTTTTTAGAATAGCCTTTCGGAATTGCTTTGTCATCGCCGTGCGGCTGGCGATTGCTTCTAAACATCCACGCGTGCCACAGCCACAGCGGGGTCCGCCCGCTTTGACGATGATATGTCCGATTTCACCAGCCGTCTTACTTGCCCCATGGAACAATTCACCGTTTAGAATGATGCCACCACCGATACCCGTGCCTACAAAAATTCCAACGACATTCTGAACACCTTGTCCCGCACCAAACACGTGTTCACCGAGCGTTCCGACGTTCACATCATTGTCAACAAAAGTTGGGAAGCCCGTGCGTGTTTCTAACTCTGTCTTCAGTGGAACGTCCTGCCAGCCGAGATTCGGTGCGAAAATGACAACACCTGTTGCGGGGTCAAGCGGTCCCGGGGCACCAATGCCAATCGCTTGAATTGAATCGGAGGCAACGCCTGATTTGTCAATCGCTTTCTGGACGGAACCTGCGATCCGATCAATCACTTCGGATACGTCTCTGTCCGCCTTCGTTGGGACTTTGGCTGTGGCTAAGACATTCCCCTCTGTATCAATGACAGCGGACAGAATCTTAGTGCCGCCCATATCCACACCGATAACATTAGCACTCATATTTTTAACTCTCCTTGCGGTTCGTTGAGGCGTGTTTGGTTTTTCTATGACAGAAAAAATGATAACAATTCCTGTTTGAAACCTGCGGCGGAGAGTTGGTCCCATTTTTCCAAAAACGTTTCATAATCCGCTTTGCGGGTTTCCTGCGTCCGAGCGATGAGCGTTGCTACACCCGATGGGATATCAACCTGTCCTTCCCGGTTTCCCGATTGAGATGTATAATCCGCTAAGACCTCCAAGACGACATCAGCGTCGTGAATATCACCGAGTATCTCTTGTAAATCAACGATTACGGCGAGAAACCCAGCGTATTGGTCATCAGCCGGTAATCCAGAAGCCACACGAAAAAGTTCCATCGTATACCGGAGGCGTTTAATGGAGATCCGCATATTGTGGAGTTCTTCACGCTTCGTCTCGTCTCGAATGAACGGTTCCCACGTATACACCTCTTCAAGCCTTTGTGGGAGAATGATGCGTGCGTTCTCCCGATAACTCCGCAGCGGTGCAACACCGGTAATTTTATGCGCCTTCGCCATTTTTTAATTATACCTTGCGGTTCGGTGAGGTCGGTTGATAACCATCAAGTTCCTCTCCGTATACCCGCTCTCGATTACATTACGAGCTACGCGCCTTGGTATACTTTTTCTTTCCAATTACACCTTGCAGTTCGGTAAGGTGGATTGGCGATCTGCAAAAAATTCTAAAAACTCGGTCTCAAAACCGGTTTCTTCGAGTTCTTCAAAGAGCATTAGCATCGGTTCTCGTGCGTCTTTCCGTTTCCGCTGTAGGTGCTCAATTACCTCTCGGATGTCCGACCGCTCCCCCTCCGTCAGATTCACCAATTCGGTCTCAAAACGAACGATGAGGACATCCAAATCCCGCACGGCTCCCATGGTTCGGGTTATTGCCTTTACCTTTTTGTAATGTTTTTTGAACGGTCTCTTTGGAAAACAGTCAGCGAAATTGTCCATCGCGGCTCGTAACCGACGCGAGGTGACACGCATATCGTGGACAAATTCGATATCAGTTCCCTCTTTGGCTCCCTTTTTGTAGGACAGCATTTCATGAAAGTAGCTCACAATTATCTGTCGAGCGCAGACTTCCAACGCTTCATCAGGTATGATGCCTTTGATTTCCGATCCTGTAGCCATTATTCTGATCCCCATCAAAAAAGTAAAGCTTTCGCCAATAAAAAATAGGCGAAAATACCGACCACATCAATCGCTATTGTGCTTCAAAAATATCAATGACATAGAGAGCGAGGAGGCCACCTACAAAACTCGCCAGTAGCCACGGCAGACGCGCTCGCGTATTCCTGAAGATGGAACGGGAGGTAATGTCCACTGCTCCATTTCATTACGCAGTGGTTTCTGGTTAATTTTGATCCCCCTGAGTTATGAAAGGTTTGTTAATAACTATTGGAAAATTCCGGGAACTTGAATGGAAACCCTTGGCTCTTAAGATCTGGAACGATGCCGGAGTAGATGATCCGTGAGAACAAGTGCTGCCATCGCTTCGACAATAGCGGGGGCTCGCACTAAAACACAGGGATCGTGTCGTCCGCTTGCTTCTAACGTCACCTCACTCCCGTGCATATCAACGGTCTGTTGCGGTTTACCGATTGTTGCTGTCGGTTTGAAAGCGACTTGGAACAGAATATTTTCGCCGTTTGAAATACCGCCCTGTGTACCGCCGGAATTATTTGTCCGCGTCCGAATGTGCTCCGTTTGGTCGTCCTTTTCGAGATAAAAGGGATCGTTATGTTCAGACCCCGTCATTGTAACACCACCAAAACCGGAGCCGATTTGGAACCCCATCGTTGCGGGGAGCGACATCATTGCTTTCGCCAAATCCGCTTTGAGTTTATCGAACACGGGTTCGCCGAGTCCAACAGGCACATTACGAGCAACCGATTCGATGATACCCCCCAGAGAGTCGAGATCCCGCCGCGCCTGATCGATGCGCTCCGCCATTTTCGGACCGACAATAGGGTCGGGACACCGGACAGGACTCGCTTCTATCTCTTCAAGCGTCACCATATCTGCATCGACTTCGGCTTCCAAGGTATGAATCTGTTTGACATAAGCGAGCGTTTCAGTTCCGGACATTTCGCGCAAAACTTGCTTCGCAATTGCTCCCGCCGCGACACGTCCGATGGTTTCCCGTGCACTTGCCCTACCGCCACCTTGCCAGTTTCGGATTCCGTACTTCTCTTGATATGTAAAATCGGCGTGTGAGGGTCTGTAAACGTCTTTCAGGTGTTCGTAGGCTGACGGGCGTGCGTCTTTATTCCACACCAGCATGGAGATAGGCGTCCCGAGCGTCTTTCCCTCAAAGACACCGGAAAGTATCTCAACGATATCGCTCTCCTGACGCGGTGTCGTCAGATGGCTCTGCCCCGGTCTCCGCCGATCCAGTTCAAATTGTATTGTGGATATATCCAGGTCGATTTGCGGTGGACACCCGTCAACGACAACGCCGACAGCTCCGCCGTGTGATTCGCCCCAGGTTGTAATCCGAAAAAGATGACCGAATGTATTCATTTTTTTACAGGCACGCTTTGAAAGCGTGTCCCTTACCTTTAGAATTGTATATTTTGAGCATCTTATGGTATACTATATCAGATTCTGCCGTAAAAAGCAAGCAATTTAAAGGATTCTATGGTATCAATTTTTAAACGTTACATTGCGCTGCTTCTGATTTTCATTGGCATTGTGTTTTTATGGAATACCCTGTTTGTGTATCCCCTCAAAATCTTTGTCGTCTTTATGCATGAAGTGAGCCACGGACTCGCGGCGGTCGCAACCGGCGGTCGCATTGTAGAGATCCAGATTAACCCGCAGCAGGGAGGGTATGCCCTGACACAAGGCGGCTCCCGGTTTTTGACGTTGACCGCGGGGTATCTTGGCAGTCTGCTGTGGGGTGGACTCATCTTACTCTTGGCGGCGAGAACTCACTTCGATAAAGTGATTAGTATCCTTATCGGCGTCGGTCTGGTGGCTATCTCCATCGGCTACGGGGAGAGCACATTTACGTATCTGTTCGGTATCGGTTTTGGCATCGCGCTGGTTGCCATCGGTTTCTATCTCCCAGAAGTGTTCAACGATTGGGTTCTCCGTATTATCGGTGTGACGAGTTGTCTCTACGCGATTCTTGACATTAAAAGCGATGTTCTGGACAGATCGAACCTCCGTTCGGATGCCCGAATGCTCTCGGAGATCACAGGTATTCCGACTGAGGTTTGGGGTGTCCTGTGGATTCTCATTGCAATCGCACTTACGCTATGGTTTCTGTATCTGGCAGGCAAAACGCCAGTTGCCCAAGAAGAAATATCTGCGGAGGAAAACCTCTGATTTTGCAACGCGCTATTAACCAAATGGACTAAATTGTCCCGACGATATTCCACGAAAGTGGAGAAACCATACGCCGAGACCCAATAGAAAAAGTGGCACGCAGATAAGCACGATGAGAATGAAAAATCCCCATATCCACGACCTCTTAGATTTGGCAACCGTTGCCAAGCGTGCAAGCAGCACACCCCCACAGATCATAATTATAACAACGAGACTAAATATTATCATCATTACCATCTCTGGTTATCTCCTTCATCTGCTTCAGGTTATGAGAGGTTTCTTCACAATTGGAATACCGCAAGGACAACGGACGCAGCAGCCCGGATTCAATCGTTAAAAAATCAAACAGTCCTATTACGCTACGCGCAACGCTGATCGGCATCCTTCTCATCCCCTTTAATAGCTACTGGGTTCTACATCTCAGTTATATCTGGGATTCCAACCGCCCCACGAGTTTGGCATTACTCTTTAATGTTCTATTTACGTTGCTTGTCCTTATCGGATTCAGCGCGGTCCTGCGTCGTTTACGTCCAACATTGGCGTTTACACAGAGCGAGTTGTTAACCATCTATGCGATGCTGTGCCAAGCCTCCGTTTTCGCAGGTCGCGACATGCTACAAGTCTTGGTGCCGTTGATGGGTAACGGTTTTTGGTATGCAACAACCGAAAACGAATGGGCACACCTCTTCCATCAACACCTCCCCGAATGGCTTGTCGTCGGAAAACAAGAGGTCCTGCAGGGGTTCTACAAAGGTGAATCCACATTCTATCTTCAGACACACATAGAGGCATGGCTGCTACCAACATTGATATGGGTGGGGTTCTGCCTCGTCATCGGGGTGACAATGCTCTGCCTCAACGTGCTTTTACGCAAGCAGTGGCAGGAACATGAACGACTCACCTATCCGATCGCACAACTGCCTTACGAAATCACACGCGCAGCTTCAAACGTAGGAAACTCCCTACGAACGACATCTCATCTATTTTTTAATAAACGGATGATGGTTGTCGGCTTATGCATCGCCGCTCTCCTGAACCTCCTCTATAGTTTACACCAAATCGATCCTGCTTTCCCTACAATTCCGTTGTATCGCGGCTTCCGACTCCCCGATAAACCGTGGAGCGCGATGAACAATCCGGGTTTCCGTATCAGTTTTTTCCCGTTTGCGATTGGCGTAGGTTTCCTGATTCCACTGGATTTAGGGTTTTCTTGCTGGTTCTTCCATCTGTTTTGGCACTTCCAACGGATCGTCGGTGAGATGTTCGGTTGGCGAAGTGCCATCGGATTTCCGAGAGAAATGGCGCAAATACGAGGTGTATGGATAGCCCTCTTCCTCTGGACATTATGGATGGGACGCGCACACGTTAAGGTCGTGTTGCAAACGATTTTCGTAGGGGCGAGGTTATCTCGTCCGGGCGGGCAGGGAAACCTCGAAGAAACACCCAAGCAAAAACCCCCTACGAGTGACGAAGGTGAGGCGTTACGTTACAGAACAGCGGGAATCGGGGTGCTTGTCGGATTTATTTTGATTATGGGATTCTGTTTCAAGGCAGGAATGTCGCTCTGGTTTGCGGGTCTATTTTTCGTCCTCTATTTCGCGATGTCGATAACAATTACCCGCATTCGCGCCGAATTGGGACCACCGGCACACGACCTTTACAACGCCGGTCCAGACTTGCTCTTGACAGATGCTCTCGGTACACGGCGCATTGGGAATCGGAATCTTTCGGTAATGTCGCTCTTTTTCTGGTTGAATCACCTATCCTATCGCGCACACCCAATGCCGCACCAATTGGAGGGGTTGAAACTCGCACATCAAACCCGTTTCAATCCGACCCAGCTGCTGTGGGTATTGGCAATCGCGATTTTCGTAGGTGCGCTCTCCGCGGCTTGGGGACACCTACATCTCTCCTACGAAGTCGGCTTAGAACAAGCACGTTCGTGGTATGCCCGCGCCGCCTTCAACAGGCTGGCGGGATGGCTCTACAATCCGAGCGAAACGAGCATCAGTGGCATGCTTTATACTACCGGTGGATTCGCTTTCGCCATCAGTCTTTTGCTCCTGCGATGGCGATTCGTTCAGTGGCCCCTGCACCCCGTCGGCTACGTCGTCTCCAGTTGGTGGACGTTTACTGGTCTCTGGTTTCCGCTCCTCATCAGCTGGATAATTAAACGGATCCTGCTTTCAACAGGCGGTGTTCGCTTGTATAGACGTTCTATTCCGTTTTTCATCGGCTTGGTTATCGGGGACGTGATCGTTGCATCCATCATCAGTATTCTGGGATTGATTTTCGACTTCCGTGTCGTCTATCTGAGTTGGTAACATCTCTTGCTAAGTGCGTACGAAAATTTCCTTGACTCCTAAAATATATTGGTGTTACACTTTTCCTACTGGATTGTACCAACGACGCCTACCGACATCTTGGGTATTCGTCGTTATAGTTGGCATTCTATTGTTTTGCCCTGCTATTCTCGATTATTTTCGCTAAAGCTACAAACCCTTCGCTTATATACGATGGACACAACAGATTTATCACTCAATGTAAATATCGGCGGAATCCAGATGCGAAACCCTGTCATGACAGCATCCGGCACATTCGGCTACGGTAGTGAATACGTCAACTTTGTGGACCTGAACCAGCTCGGTGCGGTGGTCGTTAAAGGCGTTACGAGTGTGCCGTGGCCCGGCAACCCGATGCAACGCATCATGGAAACCCCGTCCGGCATGCTGAATGCGATTGGACTCCAAAACGTCGGCGTAGATGGCTTTATCTCGGAAAAACTTCCCTATCTACGTGATTTTGATGTCCCCGTGATTGTCAACGTCTGCGGCAAAACAGTCGAAGAATACCTCATCGTAACTGAAAAACTGAACAGTGTGGATGGTGTTGCGGGTATAGAACTGAATATCTCCTGTCCGAACTTAGACTGTGGTGGTATGAGTTTCGGTGTTGATGCGACATTGGCACACCAACTCGTCACAGAAGTCCGGGCAAAGACCCATCTACCCCTACTGGTGAAACTCTCCCCAAACGTCACAGATATTACGCTGATTGCTCGCGCTGTTGAGGATGCCGGTGCAAACGCGCTTTCTGCGATCAACACGCTCCTCGGCATGGCGATCAACGCGGAAACCCGGAAACCGGAACTCGCAAACGTGACAGGTGGACTCTCAGGTCCGGCGATAAAGCCGGTGGCATTAAGATTGGTTTGGGAGGTTTATAAGAGCGTCTCTATTCCTATCGTTGGAATGGGGGGCATCATGACGGCAACAGACGCTGTGGAATTCTTCATCGCTGGGTCATCCGCCGTGGCGGTCGGGACAGCCAACTTCGTCAATCCACAGGCATCAATGGAGGTCGTGAAGGGTCTTCACGCCTACCTGAAAAATACAGATATGGGGTCAATTAAAGAATTGGTTGGTAGTTTGCAAGTCAACCCGCCAACAATTGCCTGAGTCAGGACTTACAGGATAAGAGAAATCGTGCCAGGCGTATTGGAGTATTTTGCTTGGTGTTTTCACCTTCCTATACCCATTGAAAAGCGTGAAACTGATCTTCTAAGATCAAATACCAAGCCTGTAATGAAATGGTAGGGTTTTTGCTTGGGTGTTTCTTCAGGTATACGAATAGGCACATCAAATGCCAAACCCCGCTGACCGAACCGCAAGGAAAATTAAAAAAAGGCAAATGAGGCATCTGATAACACTCGACGATTTGTCGAATTTTGAGATCGAACAAATCTTTCGACTCGCCGCAGGCATGCAGTCGCAACTGGAGACATGGGCAGGCATCTGCCGAAGTAAACTGCTGGCAACTCTTTTTTATGAACCCAGTACGCGGACCCGGCTTTCGTTTGAAAGTGCGATGGAACGGCTTAACGGTGGCACACTCGGCTTCGCCGATCCACAAGCAACCTCCGCTACCAAAGGAGAGACACTTGCCGATACCGCACGGATGGTAACAAACTATGCCGATCTCATTGTCGTTCGGCACAACTGGGCAGGTGCAGCGCGCGTCATTGCACAGCACGCACACATCCCAGTCATCAACGGCGGTGACGGGAGCCATACACACCCAACACAGGCACTCGCGGACCTGTATACCATTATACAGCGAAAATCACAGATAGAGGGGTTAACTGTCGGTATTTGCGGAGATCTTCAGTTTGGACGGGCGGCACACTCTTTCGCACTTGCAGTCGCACGATTTGGTGGGAATCTGGTTCACATCGCGCCGAAACCCTTACAAATGCCGCCGTGGGTGCTCGCACAACTGGAACAGTGCCATAGGCAGATACCGCTTGAGGTAGAAAGTATTACAGAGGTGATTGATAGGCTGGATGTCATCTACGTCAATAGACTTCAGGAGGAACGGCTTCCACCGAATATGGATGCGGCAGCCGTCCGGGGCAGCTACCTGTTGAACGCAGCCGTTATGAAGCATGCCAAACCCGATGCGATGATTATGCATCCACTCCCGCGTGTCAATGAACTCGCCTACGAGTTAGATGACGATCCGCGTGCGGCGTATTTCGAGCAATCCGCGAACGCAGTCCCGGTGCGGATGGCACTGATTGCCAGCCTTGTGGGACTGGAGCAGCTTATCTTGACACAACCGCCAGAGCGAGACATCGCTCCTTCTACACATACTTGTGAAAACACAAACTGTGTTACGAATTACGAAACCTACCTAACGCCTGAACGTGAAACGTTTAAGGGGGATGTCAAGTTGAACGCTTGCGCGTATTGCGGAAATTTACTTTCATAAGGCACCCACACGCAATTTACACATTCTTTCTGTTCTGACCTCCTCATTTCCCCTGGGCAGGAGAGTTATCAAATACATCTGCTTTTTCTAGGATCGCCATCTCAGTCATACGCCAGATAACACTGTCAGGACTCACGGCATACCATCTTCCGTCAGGGAGGCTCATAACGACATAATCCCTTTCACTGGCATCTAAGGACTCAGAAAAGAAATCGTTAGGTAACCAGTTTGCGTAGGTGATAGGGTCGCCGTTATCCCATTGCCACCACTTTTTTGTCCGTTTAGAAAGCGCGCCTGTCGCGGGAACGCGCTTAAGTCCAATCCCATAGAATTTATGTCCAAAAACTGCTTCCAACCCTGGATGTGAATGCGAAAAGTTATTCCATTTTCGCCGAAGGGTTCACGGTTCTCGCTTTCGAATGATCAACGCATTTCCCTTTAATCGCGCCGTATGCTCACCCTCAATGAACGCCTTCCAGCGATCGACATCGGCAATTTCATCAGGGATATGCAAGGTATTCGCCTCTCCAAAGGCGATATCAAACTCCAATGGGGGTGGTGTCTCGGGTTTTACCTTCTTCTCCGGGGGGTGCCAGAGTGGACGCTGTGTTCCATCTTCCACCTGCCCGTTGATAGGCGAATACATAATGTAGTCCTTATAGATCCGCTCCCGCAGTGCCTCAGCGACTTCAGGTTCAGCATGCACCAGTGCAAGTGCCTTCGGAGCAGCCTGGCGGATCATATTCATGAGTTGTTGTTGGTCGGAATGTGCCGATAAACCAAAACGATCGATCCGACACTTGACTTCCACCGTTTTATCCGCGAGCTGGAGTTCATCGCCGGATTTCAATTCCTGTAGTCTACGTCCAGGGGATTCCGCGTCTTGGTAGCCAGAGAGGAATATGGCGTTTTTCTCGTTACCTGCCAGTCCTGTCGCATAAAACACAGACACACCCCCCGTTAGCATCCCAGATGAGGCAATAATACACTTCGGTTTCCCATCATTGAGAAGTTTTTCACGTTCACCCGGTTTCGCTTTTCGGACCGAGGCGGTATGGAAAATCGGCTGCCGGGAGTTGAGAACGTAATTGTGAAGTTTTGTACTCAGATGCGGCGGGAGCGACTCATAAATCGAGCAGATCACATTCACTAACCCGTCGGTGATGACGGGGAACTTCGGGATCGTTTTCGCCTCTTGCATCTTCTTGAGGATCAAAATGATCTCTTGGGCGCGTCCGAGCGCGAAAGACGGGATCAGCACCGAACCGCCCCCTTCAATGACTTCTGCAACCGATGTTGCCAACCGTTTCTCTTCTTCACTGCGGGACGGATGATTAGATGCGCCGTACGTCGCCTCACACCACATCAGATCCGGTTTAAAAAAACTAATATCCTTGATGCCGTCGATGGTGTTCTGGTTAAATGCCGAGACATCTCCAGAATAAAGCAGCTTGCCTTCGGGGGTCTCTAAGAGGATAGAGACGGCGCCCAAGATGTGTCCGGAAGCGTGAAACTGATACCGGAAGTCATCCCAGAGCGGATGCCAGATCCCCATTTCAACCGTTTCCATCTTCCAGAGGACAGTATCGACGGCTTCTTGGTTAAAGAGTTTCTCCGCACCGAATTCCTGCACCCGCACGGAATCGCTTAACATCACTGCGGAGAGCCGTTGGGTGGGTAAGGTGGTATAGATCGGCGTTTGTGGGAACAGCTTATGGACCAACGGCAGGGCACCGACGTGATCGGCATGGGCATGAGAGATAAAGATTGCATCAAGCGTCGATGTCATCTCTCTGAGGGTCTTGAAGTCTGGCAGGGCGGCTTCACCGGACGTGTTGACCCGAATCCCCGCATCGATGAGGATGTTCCGATCAGCAACGGATACTAACAGACACGATGCCCCGACTTCGCCTGCGCCGCCTAAAAATACATATTTCAATAGAAACACTTCCTTATCGCTGGTTCCGTCTATCGTGGCGTCGGAACCGTCTGAAACGTGAAAAGACACCCTACTTCCCTATCGTAGAAAGCAAGCCGTCTTTTTCGATGACCGCCCATCGTGCCATGCGCCAGAGCGGACTTTCAGGACCGGCAGACTGCCATGCGCCCTGTCTAAAGGTGACCACGACATAGTCTTTCTTAGCGTCTGGAAGTCTATCACGGAAAATCGATTGGGTCGCCCAGTTCGTGTAAGTGACAGGTTCACCACTATCCCACTGCCATTCCCCCTCTTTTTTCACATCGGTGAGTCCGATCCAAAAGGGTTTGTGTGTAAAGATGACCTCAAGCCAATGTTGTTCGTCTTCGTCGTTGATGGAAACGAGGTGCGCGCCTTCCTCAACAGCCTTGCGTTGGGCATCCTGCCAGTCTTCACAATGAACCCTTTTGTAAGCGTGTCCATTTGTGGGATTAATAATCCACACGCTTTTTGCTGGCGGTGGTGTCGGTGGCTCGCGGAATTCAATGTTACCGGGGGCTGGAATGTTATCAGCGGGGAGTTCAACAGGAGCTGGCTTCCCTTCAAGCGTTAAGACGATCTCTTCAGGTTGCACGCCAGCTTTGAGCAAGAAGGGACCCATCCCGGCAGAAAGGTCGTTATATTCCACAGACAGTGTATAAAATCCAGGTTCATCCATATATTGTGTAAAGTACCCGTCGGCATCCGTAAAAAAATCGATCCCATGGGTTCCCCCGTGATTCGGAAGGAATTCATGACGCTGCTCCATAGTGAGATCTGCTTCGGCATTAGCGAGAGGCGTGCCATCAGTATAAATAACACGTCCACGGATCTGAAGCCGTGATTTAACGGTAATTTTAACATCTTCAATAGTTCCGCCGGGTTCGAGCGCAAATGTGAGTCCTTCAGAAAAGTCTGGGTCTCCCGTATAGAAGAAGGTGACCCTCCCGACTTGAACAGAGACAATCCGCTTATCCGGTTCAAGCCGGCTTAGCTTCATCAATTCGTCTGGGATCTCCTCCACCGAGGGAAACGTCTCCGAGTTAAACAGTGCATCCAACATCTCAAGCTTATCCAACGGAATATTGGGAGGCACACTCAATCGAACAAGTCCGGGCTGGACATTCGTAAAGACGAAAGTCCCATCTGAATCGGTTTGCACTTTAGATATGACGCGCGGGATTTCTGAGGGATCCGCGCCTTCCCCTGATTTTTCAGAAGTGGATGAAAATCTGTTCTCGGGGACCAGAAAACCGTCGTGACGTTGCATGGGTTCAATAGCAAATATGAAGTCAGCAACAGGGTTTCCATCTAAATCCACGACTTTCCCCGAAAACCCACTGGATGCCTCTTCTGATGCTTCAATCCCTATTACAAGAAACAGAAGTACTAACGTAAGCATGACCAACTTTGGTGTAATATAAGTCGGGTTCATATTGACCCCTCCCCGTGTCTTGATGCGTTCAACGTTTTTCAATGTCGCTGTCCACCTCAGATGCCCCTACGGTGAAACGCGCTTTTTCCAGAATGGCTCGCTCAGTCAGACGCGCGAGCGGGCTGCCTTGACGGGTCTCTTGCCATTTTCCTGTCAATCCGATGAGTACCGTGTAATTCTGGTGTGCTTCACCATCTTGACTGGTCCCCTCACCGCTAGCCGTCTTTTTTGATAGGTTCCAGTTGGTATACGTGAGCGATTCACCGTTATCCCAGTGTGGGTTCTCCTCTTTTGAAGCGTCAGTCAGTCCAATCCAAAAGTTTTCTCGTCCAAAGACTTCAAGGAGCCATGCCTGTTCTGCGGCATCGTTAATTGCCACGAGATGTACCCCTTGGTCAACAGCCTGGGTGTATGCCTCCTCACGGCTTTCGCAATAAATCCTTTTGTAGGCATGCCGGTTTTCGGGATTGATTGCCCATACGCCTTCGCGATCGCGCTTCCATGCGGCTTCAAAGCGTTTTCTGTCGGGAACGCCAGCGACTGCCGGATCAGGCTTGGGAGGTGGTTTGCCATCGAGCGTCAAGACGAGTTTATCATGGCGTTCCCCATCTTTAAGCAATATGTCTTCAGATTCTGCCGACTGGGTCTGATACCCGACAGAGACAGTATAATAGGCAGGTTCTTCCACGTACTCTACAAAGTAACCCTCATCATCAAGATCTCTCGTGCCGCCATCACTCCCACCACCACCCCCTATGTTGCGGTGTTCTACCCTGATGCTGACGCGTTCATTGCGAAGTGGAGTGCCGTCCGCTAACAAAACGCGTCCACGGATCCGCATGCGAGGACGGACAACTATCTCTATATCTTCAACATCCGCCCCGGGTTCTATAGCAAATGCGAACCCTCCAAAATAGTCCAGATGTCGATCAAGATAGAAGGATATCCCCTCAATTTTGACAGAGCGAATTTCGTAGTCTGCAGCATGGACAGGGAGCAGTGTTAATTTAACAGCAGGCGACGTAATATCGTTAATCTGGAACTCGCCAACTTCATCCGTTTCAGTTTGTTGAGAAGGAAGAAACACAGGTTCATCTCGGTACTGAGGTATGGGGACTGCGAATCCAGGCACGGCTAACTGGAGAGCAGAAACCGGTTTCTCCGTCTCATCAACAACCCGCCCAGAAAATGTCGTCGCAGCACTCTGGAAAGACGACATCAAAAACAGAAGTGCGACACTTATGACAACAGTTAGGGAATGGACATAAGCACGGTTCATTGCGGAGCCCTCCTCAAACCTTGTCCGTAGCAACTTGGATTAATATTGTTGAAAAAATTAGGAGAAAATGATACTATAACATTATAACATAGGAAACGATCCGTTTCAAGTGGGGAATTGCCGCTGGTAAGCCCCTATTAACTTTCAAGGCATCCGTAAAATAGAAAATCGTAGCTCGTAATGAAATTAGGTCCTCCTTAAATGGCATAATTTGTCTTAGCTTTACATTTGGAGAACAGATTCGAGAAAGCAATGCTAACGCCCTACCGGAAGGCAGCATAAAGTCCTAACTCCCCTGACCGAACCGCAAGGAACAATTAAAACATGAAGATAACAAAATTGGAAACGTTTCTGGTGCAACCGCGCTGGCTCTTTCTGAAAATCCATACGGATGAGGGGTTAGTCGGACTCGGCGAGCCTATTCTGGAAGGACGCGCGAAAACGTGTGCACAAGCCGTCGATGAACTCGCACCCTACCTCATCGGTCAAGATCCGAGACGCGTTGTCCACCATTGGCAAGCGATGTATCGCCACGCATTCTACCGCGGGGGTCCCATCCTGACGAGTGCCTTGAGCGGTGTAGAACAAGCCCTCTGGGATCTCGCAGGCAAATCGCTGGGGGTCCCTGTCTATCAACTTTTCGGTGGACCGACACGCGACCGTATCAGGCTCTATAAAGGTGGGGGGGACCCAGACGGAATCAAAGAGTGGATTGACAAAGGGTTCACTGCATTCAAAACAGGTCCTGCAGGCGGCAGACCCGCACGTATCATCGAAAACAAAGCCTTTATCGACAGAGCCGTGGATCACTTCGCAGCGTTGCGCGAAGCCGCAGGCACAGAAGTTGACCTCGCGATTGACTTCCACGGTGCGGTCAGCCCGCAAACCGCCAAAGTTCTGATTAAAGCGTTGGAACCCTACCAACCGATGTTCATTGAAGAGCCAATTCAGTGCCAAAATGTGGACACCCTCGCCGAAATCGCGCGAAGTACCCACATTCCGATTGCGACAGGTGAGCGTGTGTTCACAAAGTGGGGTTTCCGCGAAATCTTAGAGAAACAGGCAGCGTCTATTCTCCAACCCGACCTCTGTCACGCTGGGGGTATCAACGAGGTACGCATCATTGCTGGTATGGCGGAAGCTTACTACGGTGGTATTGCACCGCACAATCCTCTCGGTCCCATCTCTTTAGCGGCGTGTATTCAGTTGGATGCCTCTATTCCGAACTTCTTGATGCAGGAGCATACGACCCTCGGTGAAGGGTATCTCAAGAATCCCTTCGTCTTCAAAGACGGATTCGTTGAATTGCCCACGGGTCCTGGACTCGGCATCGAACTCGATGAAGACGCCCTTGAAGATAAGATTGACCACGATTGGCAGAATCCCGTGACATACCATCCTGACGACGGCTCTGTCGTTGATTGGTAAGGAATAGCCCGGTTTCGATGTGCCGTAATCCGGTGAAAAAGCGTGGATTAAATCTTTAAAAGACTGTTCAGTTCCTTAATTGCTCTCGATGTAACCGAAAACCTGCCCATTGTCCCGCAAGCCTCTATAGGCTTGCGCCAGGAATGGAGGGCAGCCCAGGAGCCCATAAATTAAAAAATGAAATTTATTATGTTTACGAAACATCTGGAAGGCTTAGAAATTCCAGATATTATTACCGCGCTGCAATCTGTCGGCGTGAGCGGTGCCGATCTGTGTGTGCGTCCGGGCTATCCAGTGAACCCAGAAAACGCGACGGAAGCACTGCCCGCCGCCGCAAAGCAGTTCGCCGCCGCAGGCTTGTCCATCCCCCTCGTCACAACACCGGGGGATTTTCTTGATCCGGGACAGGAAGAGACGCGTCGCGTCTACGCCGCTGCGGGTGAAGCAGGTGTTGAAAACATCAAACTCGGATACTGGCACTGGCACGCAGAAAATGGCGGCTACTGGTCACAGGTCGATTTTATCCGTAAGCAATTGGACGGGTTCGCGAAACTCTCTGCCCAATACGGACCCCGGACCTGTATCCACAACCATTCTGGAACCTCCATGGGACTGAATTCGTGTGCGGTGATGAACCTCGTAAAAGGTTTCGACGCGCAGCACGTCGGTGTTTTTGCCGATACAGGGCATCTCTCCATCGTCGGGGAACCGATTGAGAT
Source organism: Candidatus Poribacteria bacterium (assembly GCA_009839745.1). NCBI lineage: Bacteria > Candidatus Poribacteria > Candidatus Poribacteria bacterium. The sequence continues at coordinate 38,443 of VXPE01000135.1, read as the reverse complement.
GGCGTTGGACATTGTTAAATCGCATCTCGCAGTTATGGCGTTCAAGGATCTGGCGCGCTCGCCCGGTATGCGCGGCGGCAGCGTCGTCCGAATGGGAAAAGGGTTCGTTGATTGGGAAACGGCAGTCAATACGCTACAAACAATAGAATTTTCAGGTCCCGTGAGTTTCCATAGCGAATACAGTGGAGAGCCTGTGGACACCGTTATCGACCTTGCGCGTATAGATGTCCGTTTCATTAGCAGTTTGATGGAAAAATCCGGTTTGTAGTAGGGCAATTCATTGCCCGTCCAAGGAAAAAGAGAATGACACAATTTGAATTAGGCTTAAACACGAGCACAATCCGTCCCGCCGGATTAATGGATAAGATTCAGATCGCTGCCGAAACCGGCTATACAGCGATCGAGTTATGGAATGACGATTTAACGGCTCACGAGGAACAGGGCGGTTCGCTTACCGATGTCAAAAAAGCACTCGATGATCACGGACTTTCAGTACCTACGGTGATCGCCTTGCACGGGTGGCTCAACACGACCGGTGAGGAACATCAGGAAGCGATTGAAGAAGCGAAACGGCGCATGGCACAAGCCGCCGCTGTTGGATCGACCTATATCGTCTCAAGTCCACCGCGTGAAGTGGCAGATCTCCAGTTAGGTGGCGAGAATTATCGAGAACTGCTTGAACTCGGACGCGAATTCGGGGTTAAACCCGCTATGGAATTTCTCGGCTTCGTCGATGGTGTCAATCAAGTCAAGCATGCGTGGGAAGTCATGGAAGTGGCAGATCACCCGGATAGCACGATTGTCCTCGATCCGTTCCATATCTATCGCGGCGGTGGCGAAATAGACGACATACAAGGTATCCCCGGCAATAAAATCGCTGTTTTCCATTTCAACGATGCACCTGCGGAACCTGCGCGTGCGGAACAAACAGATGCTGATAGGGTTTACCCTGGTGACGGTATCCTTGATCTGGGACAGATGATCTCTATTCTGAAAGACGCAGATTATACGGGTGTCATCTCATTGGAATTGTTCAATCCGAGTTATTGGGAACAAGATCCCGCAGAAGTTGCTCGAATTGGATTAGAAAAGATGCGGGCTGTCCTAAGTAATTACTAAGGTATTGGACAATCTTGATCGGGTTCCTATCCGATTTTCAAAGCCTTTGTGATTTTTCTGAGAGTTCTTGACACAAACGCACCTTATAAAGAAATAAACGTCAAAGTCCCAGAGCGGCAGCCCCAGCGGGGTGAAATGTCTGTAGGAACCGTGCTTCCCTAAGCCCTAAGCCCCAGCGGGGCGAAATGTGTATCGCGTTCAAAATTGTCCAAAGTTTAGTAATTTTTAGGTGAGCCGATTTTTATGAAAGAAACAGTAAAAAGCGTATTTAGCACAAAACTCAATGAATTTGTTAAAACACTCAATTCGTACGTTGAGACTGCTAATGGGCAGTGGACAATCAAAGGTTTCATTGATATCTACCGGAGAATTTACACAATTTCAACAGATACGAAAATCGTATCTAAATTATTGGAAATCCATCTGTTGCCCCAATTGTTAGCGTTCGCGGAAGAAAACGGTTACACGCTTATCCCTGCGGAAAAGCAGAATTACTATCCAGATATTTCCTTGATTAGCGAAACTGGAGATCACAAGTTTGCACTTGATTTTAAAACAACATACAGACTTCCTGAAAATCCAGAATTCTGTAATGGCTTCACGCTCGGTTCGCACGGAAATTATTTCATAGAGCGCGATAACCGTAAAAACATTCAGTTTCCGTACAATGAATACATGGGACATTTCTGTTTGGGAATTATCTATACACGAGCGAGTGCTACATCAGTAGATGAAACAGAGTTGTATACGCTTGAACACTTGAACTCAATTCCCTCTGTCATTAGAGATTTTCAGTTTTTTGCGGTTGAGAAATGGAGAATTGCAAGCGACAGAAGGGGTAGTGGTAATACTGCAAACATAGGTAGCATCAATAAAATCGCTGACATTCTATCAGGTAACGGCATGTTTGGTCAGTTGGGCGAAAAATGGTTTGATGACTATTGGATGAATTACCGGAAGATTACCGTGCAGGATGACACGAGCAAAACGACAAAAATTACAAACCTGCATGATTTCGTTGTCTACAGAGGCGGAGATACAAATCTTGTCGTTCCGCGCGCCTCACAAAGGAAAGCACGTTCAAAATGAAGATCCTTATTCCACCTATAAAATGTCAAGGCATCAAAAGTAAATTGGTTAAGTGGATAGATGAGACACGCCAATGGAATGGAGAAGGGGTTTGGATTGAACCATTCATGGGGTCGGGGGTCGTCGGGTTTAATCTTAAACCACGCAAGGCACTTTTCTGCGATACAAATCCACACCTTATTTCCTTTTATCAGGGAATAAACAGCGGGGTGATAACTCCGATTGTTGTCCGCGAATTTCTCGAATCAGAAGGGACCCAGTTAGCTAAGCACGGTGCAGACCATTATTATGAAGTCCGAAAACGATTTAATGTAGAGAAATCTTCTTTAGACTTTCTGTTTTTGAACCGCGCTTGTTTTAACGGGCTTATCCGTTTTAACAGGAAAGGCGAGTTTAATGTGCCGTTCGGGCATAAGCCGAAACGCTTCTCTAAAGCCTATATCACTAAAATCGTGAATCAGGTGGAATGGGTTGCCAAACGCGCCAGCCTTAGCGATTGGACTTTTTTGCATCAGGACTTTCGCATTACGCTGTCTTGTGCAACTGAGAACGACCTCATCTATTGTGATCCGCCTTATGCCGGGCGACATACCGACTACTTCAACACTTGGAATGAAGCACACGAAAAATCGCTCTATGAAGGTTTGAAAACAACGAAAGCACAGTTTATTCTCTCAACCTGGCATAGCAACGAACATAGAGAAAATCCCGCGATCCCGAATCTATGGTCAGAATTTAATGTCATCACAAGGGAACATTTTTATCATGTCGGTGCTAAGGAATCCAATAGAAAACCGATGTTGGAAGCACTCATCACCAATTTCAAACCGGCGGCAGCTATGCCGAGAAAAAACACTGATGAACTCAATAACTATGCAGCAGACGCGCTACAGTTAAAATTTATTCGTCAGAAACAGCAATGGACATATACCTCGAAAAACCCTCTTTCCGAAGAAACAGAATAACAGAAAATTGGATTTTTCTGTTGCTTTTCTGGTAGTATATGCTATAATTATATAGTAAGGAACAACTTTTTGAACGCTGCACTTACGTGCAGCGTGATGTATATTAGGAAACGAAATTATGACTTACGTTGACGGATTATTGTCATCGCTGACGCGCGTTAGAAAAGCACGTTCGTTACGCGCCTCTTCATGGGACACAACAGGTAGAAATAGCGACGCATGGAATGTCGAGCCCGGCGAAACCCGTGTTATCGCAGATCTTCAAGGACCCGGCTGCATCAATCACATCTGGATGACACAGCCAAATGGTTATCGAAACGTACTGATCCGAATGTTTTGGGACGATGAGGAGCACCCGAGTGTCCTATGTCCGTTAGGGGACTTCTTTGGGCTCGGCAACGAAATCGTTAACTCCTACGATTCCATTGCGTTCTCTGCTTCCACACACCAGAACAATCAGTTCAATACAGGTTGCGCGCTTAATTGCTATTTGCAGATGCCCTTTAACCGCAGCGCACGGATCGAACTCGTCAACGAAGGCGATACAACCCACCGCCAATACTTCTACATCGACTATGAGCAGTACCCTGAGCCGCTCGACGATGATATTGCCTATTTTCATGCCCAATTCCATCGTGAAAACCCGTGTGATGGGTGGGGACATGAAATTACTGTGAACACCCCCGAAGCCAATATTATCAACGCGGAACGCCTCGCGTGGGACACCAATTACCTAATTCTGTCCGCCGAAGGCAGCGGGCATTACATCGGTTGCAACCTTTCGATCACCAACTTTCAAGGCACATGGTGGGGTGAAGGTGATGATATGATCTGGGTCGACGGTTATAAGTGGCCCCCAGATCTGCACGGCACCGGTTCAGAGGACTACCTCAATCAAGCGTGGGGCATGCAACAGAACGCTTTTGCACACAACGGTTCTTCTATCCACGAAAACAATACCGATGGCTATCAGACCTCCTACGTCTATCACATTGAAAATCCGATCCGCTTTGAGAAGGAGATCCGGGTTACGATAGAGCACGGACACGGGAACCATCTCAGCAATGAGACCTCCTCTGTGGCATACTGGTATCAAATTGAACCGCATACACCTTTTGGTGTGCTACCTGTTGCGCAGCGCAAACCCGTGCTGAAGGACGCCTCTGGTGCGTGGCAGATTGAGGCTTCTGCACAGACACCCTCGGCAGAAGTAGTGCTCAATGACGAAATGAAACAAATGAAGCATAAATGGAGCCGGTCGTAAGCCAAAGCACTTAGCCTGAAACGAAGTGGAAGGCGGACCTACGGAAAGGCACATCAAATCCCTAACTCAGCTTACCGAACCGCAAGGAATAATTAAAAGATGCTCACCGCGCCCTATATTGTACAACAATTTTTAGCCGCTTGTATCGGAAATACGGAGGATGAGACCGATCCATCGGTTTCCGATACAGAGCAGCGTGACGAACAGCAAGCGGAATTGGAATTCGCAGCTGACGATAATTCTACAAACGATGCTGAATCTGAAGCATCAGATGCCTCCGATACCCCGGTTCCTGAACCCTCGGAAATTGAAAACGCTGACGTGCCGTCCGAGTCGGAGGAAATACCGTCTGAAGACGATGTGGACCCTGTTGCTATAGAAGATGATGACAGTTCTCACACAGAATCTAACAGTGAGGTTTTACCCATCTCTATAGACGAAGAGGTTCATGCCAGTGAGAACAACCCTCCCGATACATCCAGTGCAGAAGAAACCCCTGGCGTCGAGATCACCAACCTCGCGCCGTCCGATGATGCAGCAACTGAGCCACTGGAAGACACCGATCCTGTTTCTGAAGATAAGACAGACTTTGCAACGGAAATTGTAATATCTGAACAGGAAAATGAGGGGACTATAACGCAGCGCCCCCAGGTTTCTGACGTTGAAGCAGATAAAGACGAGGTAACTTTGGGGAAATCCACAGAGGAAACACCCAAGCAAAAACCCCAAGCAAAAACCCCAAGCAAAAACCCCTTACCGCAGGAAACAGACGGAGGCGGCGACACCGAAACAGAAGCAACCGCCCCTGAAGCTGAGGAAGAACCCATACCCTTAGTGCTCGGCATTATTGAAGAAATTTATGACTTTGTAGAGATGTTCGAACAAAGCACTGTTTCCGGTACAGATCAGGCATCCGTCAGCGGAATAGATTGTTCCGGCGGCGTGACAAAGCCTGCTATCTTTGAACATCCCACCCCAATAGAAGCCGCAAAAATCGACTACACACTGTCACTTCCGGAGGTCGATGAAAAAGAGAAGCTCTTCCTACATTTTTCCATCGGATTACGGGATGGCGTTGTTTTTAACGATGTGGAACGGCAGCCTGGAGGTGTGAAGTTCGCTATCGAAATTTTCGATCTTCTTAATACAGGTTTAGAAGCCGCACCGGAAAGATGTTTTGAATCCATATCAACCGAATGTCAGTGGATAGAAGAAAGCATTGAACTCACGTCCTATGCTGGTAAAGAGGTCGTCATCTCATTTCTGACGGAATGCAATATAGAAGGCAATAGTAACTACGCGTGGGCTTTATGGGGTAAACCACAGTTACGGAAATTTAAAGAGATGTCCCTCCGAAAAGGGAAAAGAGATAGCGAACCGGAACTACGATGTGGAATCGCTATTCTACACTTTAAAGATGACACGATGCAGTTGCGGGAGTTCAGTCAATCCACATCAACGAAGGCTTCCGATGTGGTAAATTTATGCCTTGAATTGCACGAATCCGAAAAGCCTCCTGCCCAAATATCGCTTTACGCGGCACAGCCGAAATTAGAAATCGTAAACGTAGGAGCGACGGCTGCAGTTGTCCCCGCGGGCGAAGATTTTGAAGTGCAATGTACACTTCGGAATACCGGCACCGCGCCACTCGGTAAAGCGGATACGGCGCGAATCTCTATCAATGGTGTGAAACTACGGCGTGGACGCCCCAGACAAACCATTAAAGAAATTGAACCGGGTGAAGAAGTCTCTGTTTTTTGGATAGCACGCCGTTTCCCAAATCCGACTGTAGTCTCCATTTCCGTATCGCTCAAATGCCAAACCTCAGCAGGCGAGGGACGCCAAACAGCCCAAGAAAGCGTTGTAGTCCGCCCTGAGCCCCCTAAACTTGCCGCCAAGGTGGTGAAAGAACTACATACCTATACGGAAAATGGTAGTGTCGTGTTGGGGAACAGACACCTTCGTATCGTTTTCGTCCGTGGGCTCGAAGCAACACCAGCAATTAAGAATGAAAACAAGAAAGAGACCATCGCTTCTGACAAAAAGGGGATTGAGGGAGGATTTGCGTATTGCATAATCTTTGTCGCGAAAGGTGGTAACTACCAGCAGGTAGCAACTTGTCCGGCACTCTCTGAGGTTGTCTATTTAGATGCATCACAAAATCGCCAAACGTCGCAACTTACACCTACAGACTATCAACTTGCTGGGAACAATCAAGGAGAGTCAATTGTCCGCCTCAGCGGTTCGGATACAGATGTAGATGGTGTTAAGTGGACTTATGAGATGCAGTGGACGCTTAGCGAAAGTGCGACGCGGGTGAAAACGGAATATCAGTTGCAAACGGATGGCAACAGAGAACTTCTTGCGTTTCGCGGTCCGATGCTTTATGCAGGGCAAGGACGACATCGTGAGAAGAAAACGGCAGCACTTTTCCCTGGACTCGAGTTCTTGGAAAACGATGAACGTTCCTCAAGCACACGCGACGCAGCTCCACCGTTCGACAACCGACTTGTCCCGCATCCCTATAAAATCACAGTGCCAGTCATGGCAGTAGAGATGCAGAAATCCATAGTCGGCATCATCTGGAATCCTCTGGACACCTGGGACGGTGAGAATCAGATGCTCTCTGCGGTATTCGCTTCGCCCAATTGGCATGAGTATCAGAAAAATCACGCCCTCGGCGTATTCGTCCCGACTGTGCCAGCATGGGTCAGAGAGAACCAGACAGAGGCTTCTATCCCGTATCCACTCACACCGGCGCGTCCAGTGTCCATCAAAACCGAAATCATCGTGGATGGAAATGCTTCTATCTTAGATGCCATAGCGCATTGGAATAACGCTTACGGTGCCCCTGAACCGTTACCTCCCCCCCGTAGTGATGCAGATGAGGTTTTACTCTCACGGCACGGGTTGATGCAGACAACATGGGATGAAGCGACTCGAAAATCCCGGCACTGCGTAGACTGGGCACCGCAGAATGAACCCGGTTTCGGCACTCTACTTTGGTACGACTATCTTGCTACGAAAGATGAACACGTGAAAGAACGGGTGTTAGAAATTGCCAAAAACACCATAGCAGAATCCGGAGTAGAAGGATTGGCGGCACGCGGTTCGTGTCACATTTTAAGATGGGAATTCCCGTTTTACATCGGCAATATCGGTGCCGGATTATCTCACATGGCGGAAGAAATACAGCAACGGATTGCTACACAAGAACCGGATGGAAGTTGGCGGTGGCACCCAACAGACGCGAAAACCACTTCCCTCGGAACTGCAGGTGAAGCAGCACTTGGCACCTGTGCTGAATCAGCACTTTTACTGTTGAAACATGCTCGAATTACCGGGAATAAAACCTCGCGTGAAGCAGGTTTGAAAGCACTCGGATTCATTCAGCAATTTTCCGTGCCACGCGGGGCACAAATGTGGGAATGCCCGATGTATCAACCAGATGTCCTTGCGGCTGCGTATGCCATCGGTGCTTATGTTGAGGCTTACGAGTTGACAGCAGAAAAAGAACATCTCAAACACGCAACGCATTGGGCGACAACCGCCCTACCCTTCCTCTACCATTGGCATCTCCCAGACCGACCCGGTATGCAGTTCGCCTCCATCCCCGTCTTCGGGACCTCTTTTTACACGCATCCATGGTTCGGTGTCCCTGTTCAATGGAACGGGTTAGTTCTCGCTTATTACTTACAACGCTTGAACCGACACACTCCAAATGACAGATGGCTTCAAATCGCTGAGGGTATCACGGTAAGTGCGATGTATCAACAGTGGGAAGACGGTGCGCTCAAAGGCACCTATCCGGATGGATTTTATGGGTTCTGCACTGAAGGCAAGGGACCCCACTTGAATCCCGAAGACATTATGGTGAATGTTTATACGCTTCGAGGGGTCGATCCGGGAATTAAAACCGCTATCGTCGGGGAGATACACCTCAGTGCGGGTGCAATAGTAGATGAACCTACCTTAACCGATAAGGGTCAACTGAACTGGCAACTCAGCTATGCCGAGGACGAAACGAGCTACACCCTTATTGTTGGTTATGGACGTGTGCCACAAGCCCTTCGAGCACGCTATCAGTTTTTATCACCAGTGGACGAACCTCCCATTGCTGATGAAGATACACCCGCTGACGCTTCTGAACCCGTCAACATACCGGACAAATATGCAGATATCGAGATTGCAAATGTGCAAACACTCGAAGACGTTGAATCCGGATGGCTTTATATCGAAGATAAGGACGCTATATTGGTAAAATATCTGCACACTACCACGGACGTTAAGTTTGAAATCTCTTAAGTATAGATCTCTGTTCTGGTTTTGCTATTACCAAGACCGATGTTTTCTGATTAAGTCTACAATTTCTGCAAGGGAGTACAAGTGTCTTCTTTGCGAGGCATAGCATTAGACAGTAGTTGTGGGAATGACGGCTGTCTTACACCGATACCTACTAAATAAGGAGACTATTAAAATGGCTAAGAAGATTGTATTCACTACGCTTATCCTGGTTACTGTCGCAATTACTGCCTTTGTCCTATTCTCACATAACGCCGTTGCCCAATCCGATGCGGCTGCGTCTGGAGATGTCCCGATGATAGACTTTAAAGTCTTGGGTGGTTTTATCATTGAAGGCATTGTCTTCAGTATCGTCGGTTTAATCATTTTGATGGTAGGCTACAAAGTCTTCGATATGGCGACCCCCTACGACTTAAACCGTCAGATCGCCGAAGAGAACAACACCGCGGCGGGTATTGCAGTTGCGGGTGTCCTCATCTCACTCGGCATTATCGTCGCTGCAGCGATGGGTTAGCAAGAATTATCAGTCATCAGTAAAAATCGCTGCGCTGTCGGTTTCCGTAGGAATTCATTAGTAACAGGTCGGTAGGTGCGGTTTGTAACCGCACCTGCCCTCTTTGCTGATCGCTTCTTTTCCGTAAGCAAGTTCCCGATCCACTCGCTACTTTCGCGAACACCTGCCCGAAACATTATCCAGCAAGCCTCTACAGGAAACTTGCGCAAGGAAGGCAGAGCGAAAACTTAACAACTCGAAAAAGGGTAGGAGAAATGGCACAAACAACCTACTTGGCAGATCAGATCGTCAGCGAAGCACAAATCCAGGAATGGGTAGAGACGTTCCACGAGCGAGGTTGTCTATTTTTGCAAAACGTCTTGCCTCCTGATTTATGTGCGCAACTTCGACAAGATTTAGAGTGGGCACTCGAAAACGATCCGAATGACTTAAATGGTGGAAGCCCCGCAGGTCGTATGCACTTAAGCCATCGAATGTTTGAACACAGTGAAGCCAACCGGCAATTGTTCGACCTCGAACCGATTGTCTCCTTTGCCGAGGCACTCGTCGCTGAAAATTGTCACGTCATTCACAACAATTCGTTCCAGACGTTCCCCGGTGGTGGAATTACGTCGTGGCATCAAGACGATGCACCACACTACATTGTAACGGACGGTGAACCGCCAAAGAACGTCCGGTTGCCAGTCCTGCTCTTCACGGCAAATTACTACCTCACTGATGTCACTGAAATTGAACACGGCGGCACAGAAGTTGTTCCAGGCTCACATCTTTTCGGCGCGTCGCCTCCGAATCCGATAGAAGGAACGGAGTGGGAGGACAAAGTTCAGTACAACCTTGGAAAAGCGGGCAGCGTTATCATGTTCAACAATCAGGTCTGGCATCGCGGGGGTCCGAATCAGAGCCAGCGCACCCGATATATCACACAGGTGACCTACGGTCGCCGCCTTGTTGGGCATAAATACTACCCGTTTATGAACTATAGTATGCCTGAGTCTGTTTACAAAGAGGCAAGTCCTCGTTTACGCAGACTTCTCGGCTTCCTTAACCACGGTGCTTATGGGTAATTTTTCGCGCCACACTAACAAACACAAAATGCCTGAGCAATTTGTTGTAAAGGATTGGAAATGCATCAAGAATATCTGAAGGCATTTGCAGATAAAGCAGCATCGGACGTGCGCGTATTAGGAACGTGGCTTGAAGGGAGTTTTGCAACAGGCACTGCCGACAGATATTCAGATATTGACATTCATCTACTGGTCGCCGAAGAGAATAAAGAAACTTTCCAACAGGGATTAGAATCTTGGCTATCCGATATTCAGTCGTTGGTGCTCTTCAAAGACACTTTTCCTGGACAGATGATGACCTGCATCACAACAGCAGGCTTGCGAGTTGATGTCTGGTTACACATAGGAACTACAATCACCCTTGAACGCGTTAAAGTTCATCTCCTGTCTGCTGCCGAAGAGAGAATTACAGATATTAGGGCTTTCGGATTGCTTAGATGTATTACATAGGCTTTAAACCCCTAACCATATCATGAATCAGGAAGTTTGCTCTATCTATTGCCTGTTTTCCTGTCCACCACCCAACGAAAAAATATGAAAGCAATTGTTTTCTCAGAACAAGGCAGTGCAGAGGTACTTCAGTACACAGACGCACCTAAACCGACGCTTGATACCGATGAAGTTCTCGTTAAAGTCGAAGCCTGTGCGGTGAACTATCTGGATATTCACGCCCGGCGGAACCGACCGGAGATAGAAGAGAAACTCCGTCGGGAGGGGACGCCACACATACTCGGTTCCGACATCGCTGGAACAATCGCCGAAATTGGTGACGCAGTCCGCGGTGTTGCAGTTGGGGATCGCGTTGTTCTCGCACCCTGCATTCCGTGTGGTATCTGTAGCGACTGCCATCGCGGTGCCGAAAACTTGTGTGACACACAAGAACTCATCGGTTTCCAAACAAATGGCGGATACGCGGAATACGTAAAAGCTCCTGCCCAAAACGCTATTCAGATGCCAGCGGAAACCCTGTCATTTGTTAACGCCGCTGCGATACCGATAGCGTATCTCACGGCATGGCATATGCTCATGACGCGTGCCCAACTTCGTCCAGAGGACGATGTCTTAATTCTCGGTGTAGGGGGTGGGGTCGGAAGTGCGGGACTCCAAATCGCAAAATTAACGGGTGCCAGCGTCTTTGCGACAGCGAGCAGCAATGAGAAACTGGAACGCGCACGACAGATGGGGGCTGATGTTACGATTAACTACAAAGACACAGATTTTTCAAAGATTGTGCTTGAGGTAACCAATGGACGCGGTGTCGATGTTGTCCTTGAGCATGTTGGTGCTGCAACATGGGATCAGAGCATCGCGAGTCTTGCTAAAAATGGGAGGCTTGTTTCGTGTGGTGTGACAACAGGGAACATTGGCACGATTAACATCCGAAAGATGTACCAAAAGCAGCTAACACTGATGGGCTCTGCCCTCGGCACAGTCGCTGAGCTGCGAACGCTTGTCCATCTCGCTGGCCAAGGAAAACTGAAACCTATTATTGACAGGATTTTACCACTTCATCGTGCCGGTGAGGCACATTTACTCTTAGAGAACCGCCAAAATTTCGGGAAAATTTGCCTCTGTCCAAGAGGAACTGAGCGTTAAAGTCTGAACTATGATTTAACGGGTTGAAGGACTACCTCAATGATCGGAGGTCTCATCATAGCGAATTACAATAATCACTGTTTCGCTTTCATTTTAAGAAATTCATAGAACTCGTAGAGCGTCTCTTTATCTTTTTCCGTAAATTCCATCATCCCCTTGAACATAGCACTAATCTTTGGGTCGGCTAAGAGGTCATCGTAACTTTTGTTGGCTTTTCCAAGTAGGTAATCGGTAGTGACTTTTAAAGCATCGGAAAGACTTGAAAGTGTTTTAAACGACGGTTTTCGGGCTCCTGATTCAAATTGAGAGATCGCAGCAGGTGTGAGATTTGCCACCTTTGCAAGTTCTGTTTGTGTCAACTTCAGTTCATGACGACGTAGTTTTATACGTGAGACGACTTTGTCTATATTCGAGTCTCTTGGTTCTTTGCCCACGTTTGGCTCCTTATCAGGCAGCAAAATTACAGTTGGACTGCTGCTGATTTTTTTTACATTTTTTAGTATTGCTGCAGTATCGCAGTGAAATGTAGTTTGAAGAGAGTTCTACTTCGATGAGAAGCAAAAGCGTGAAATATATTTTAACCTAAAAAAGCCTTAAATGCAAATTTTTTTAATTTGACAAAAATTGCAATAATAATATACAATATAAATACTGCCTCCTAAAATTCGGGATGCATTCTCTTCGCGCGCTGTTTTCTCGCGTATTCTCAGAGGAATACCCAAATGCCCGCTGAGGAGAAAATCTGAAAAACTAGAAAAAGGCGGGAGACTTCACAAGATGAAAATTCATAGTAGACACGAGTACCGAGAGCGGCACTTCAGTGCACTAACAAATGTATTAATGTTTTTTCTTTCGGTTTTGCTTGTCGCTGGGCAACTCTCGGATACTGTATACGCACAAGCGGTTTCCAGTACCGGCATGCAATCTGCAGCCATTCAGATTCGGGATGACCTCTCTATAGGCAACCTTCGAAAGGATATCGCACGCCTCTCAAGTCTCGACAGTCGCGTAACGGGTTATCCTCAAGCTGCGAGTGGGAGTAAATACATTTTTGATCGTTTCGTCGAAACCGGTTTGCAGAACGTAGAAAGTCGCGAATTTTCCGTCACTGTGCCGATTGACCAAGGTGATAGCATCATTGAAGTCCTCTCACCGGAAGGCGATGTGTTACACGCCTTTAAACTCACACCCCTCTGGCCCAACCTTGTGCGGACCTCGCTATTAGCAGACGGCATTAAACACACTGTATTAGCAGGCGAAACGCTTAAAGACATCGCAGAAAGTTACCAAATTGACGAGACGGTTATCCTTGCAGACGATCGGAACAAATTTCTGGCGACTCCGGTTGTCGAAGGAAGCACAGTATTTATTCCAACAGGAGGTTTATCTGGTCCCCTCCTTGATGGCGATGATGCTGAACTCGCTGATTTCAATGGCACTAACATTGGTGGATTTTGGTACAAACTCCAAGACGGGGATACACTCACAACGCTCGCCCGACGGTATCGCATCACCGAAGCCAGCATTACCGATGATATACTTAATGAACATCTGCAAAAAGCATCCGATGGCATTGACAATGACGAGGATGGCACTACTGATGAATACGGTGAAATCCCGTTGCTCTCTGAAATTTTAGGATGGGCAACAGATGGCATTGATAACGATGCCGATGGTTGGACAGATGAAACTCCGGGGAATGACACTGATGGAATAGATAATAACAACAATGGAGAAATCGATGAATCCGGTGAGTTTGTCGCTGCGAGTGAATCTCACATCTTTATTCCGAAAGGGGCAATAGTCCTTCTCGATTTTAACTCCAGTACTCGTTATATCAATGCAGCAATGCTCGGTGGCACTGCTGTGATTTTCATCGAACCCGACACAACCATTCGAGGAGAAGCAGAAAATAAGTTCGGGACCGTTCCTGCAAACATACCACGATTTTGGATATCCCAAGAAGATGCTGCTGCCCTCTCCAATTTGATGGAGGAACAACACACTCAGGGCGATCAAGTCAATGTTCGTGTGAGAGGGAAGATGACGTGGGAACGCCGCGTCGGGCAAAATATACGCGGATTTTTGGAAGGCGGAGACCCAACTTTACGCGATGAACTCATCGTTCTCACGGCTTATTACGACTCCATGTCGGTTGTTCCGGCAATGGCACCCGGTGCCGATCCAACTTGCGGTATCGCGACCCTCATGGAACTTGCGCGTCTCTTCAGTCAACCCCAATATCGACCCGGCTATTCTGTCCTCTTTGTTGCAGTCGATGGACACTTCCAAGGGCTTGCCGGTATGCGTGCTTTTATGGAAGGTATTGGACAAGATATCGTCGGTTCCGACACCGATTCACCCGGCACCCCAACAATGCACGGACTTCGCCGTGGACTTTCTACAGATGTCCTTGAATTTGAAGAGTTAGGCAGAAGGCTTGTACTCTCCATTGACCGGAGCGTCCTTGTCGATCTCCCTGCCGACTTTTTCCACGGTATCCACAACGTAAAGTCTGACTTGGACTCCCTCACAACTACACTGAATGGCTTGGCAGAAACACGGTCTGAGATTGAATCCCTTACGGAGCAGCAGCGGGACTTTTCAGAACGACAGAAGAAACAGGCGGATAGGAATCGAAAACGCGAAAAGCAAGGCTTCACAGGTGAAGAGAAGAGTCGTCTGTTAGCAAATCTTGCCCGCTCGAAGAAAGAAGCTTTGCAAACGACCCATTTCCTCCGAGATATTGTCGGTAGATTAGCTGCGGTTCGCGGCGTTGCACTCAACACGAGTCGATCCGCACAGCGCGAATTGATTGAATCACTTGGACTACCGATTGCGCGTCTCGATATATGGGCGGTAGAGAAACTCATTCACGCGATAGAGACCGGTAGTACCGACGAATACAGTACGCATCCTAATAATGCCTATCTTATTCCAGTACAACAGGGTTCAGATTGGCAAGTTCCAATACCGGACGACCTCCCACAAGAACTCATCCCTGATATCGAGATGCTCAACAAAACCCTCGCAAACTGGGAGATGAGCGACAAACGCAAATTTGCGCTGATGTGGACACCCGAGAAGATAGTTGACCGGCATCTCGATCTACACTCACTCAATACAGCAAAAGATGCACGCAGTGTTCTGCGCGATGCCAATGACACCCAAGCAGTAGCAATTCAACGGGAAACGCAGCTACTTGAAAAGGTTCTGGCACAAATACCCGATAGCCAACCGGTTGAAAATGAGATTAAAGCGAGCATCCGGCGGCTCAAAGAAACGCCGATGGGAAAACCGAGTGGCGATTCTTTGATTTATGGCGGACAGTTTTTGTCTAAAGCCGGGATAGAACGTCTCAACACTATTGATACGCAGCTTCGACAGCGATTATCTGAATCTGGAGACACTGCTGATATCGCTGTATTGATAGCAGATCTTCTCAAAGATAAACAAGGTATCTTTGAAATTGCACTCCGGAACGCTCGATTGGAACGAACACGTATCCAGAATTTGATCACAACAGCTGAGACTTTGGGGCGGGAATACTTGGATGAAGAACGTCTCATTTTGGAAAACTATCTATCAGATGATGAAATTGAACAGGCACTTTCTTTGCGCTCTCGCATCGCATCACAGATTATCGAAAAAGAATTGTTAGCGATCGTCAAAAAACGTGCGGACACGGATATCGTAGCACTCGAAAACCTTATTGAACGGTTACCCACATTAGATACCGATTTAGATGAAGAGACGAAAGTACTGCTACGCGATAACATGTTGACCCTCCGTAACGCGCGTTTCCGTAACATCCAGAGTCGTATTGAAAAGATGTTGCGCATTGATACCGATGAATACAACCGAAAGCTTGGACAGATCGAGGCGGCAATCGCGCTACAAGACCTGTTCAACCGGTATTATACCTCTCTCTATATTAGCGTTGACCTCTCCTCACAGTCGAATCAGTTCGGGGTATTCAACAAGGGATGGTTCTACGATCAGCAACCCGAATTTGTATTGCGTCGCGAGTTTGCAAGCATCGGCAATAAACTTGCCTCCTACGCTGAAGATGCTGATTTCGGTGTCCGTGTCCGGAAACTCTGGCAGTGGACAGACGATCAAATTCGCCAAGCCGTTATGGCACGCCAATGGACGGTCGCAAACGGGATCTCTGACAAAGCCGCCCTCGAAGGCAAGACGCTTGAAACGTTATTGAGTTCGCACTTCAACAAACTCACCGATCTCAGCGGTGTGAGCCGACTGATGAAGATGCAGTTTGAACAGTGGCGCAATCAAGGTGAACCCTCTGAGGATATGCTCAAAGATATGGATTACATCCGCAAAGAGGTTGAGCGTTTCATCCGAAATGATGTCCGCACCGCAAAGAAAAATCGAAAGAATAACATCCGGACACGTGAGCAGTTGGACGCAATGCTCCGACTTCGACACGAAGATCCGGACACCTTCTCCGATGAAGAAATAGAGGATATTAAAACTCTTATTTCGATTGCGGGTCTCGGCGGTGAGTCAAACTTTGTTAACGCCATCTCCGCAAGCGGCGGAAAGACGTGGAAGACCTATATTCCGGGTAAAATTGCTTTTGACAGCGAGGTCGCCACGCTTGTCGGAAAGACTGGAATCGCTTTTGCAACTATTGAAGATGCCCGCGTCTTAACGGACACTCCCCTCGATACGATTGAACGCGTTGATTTACGAGAAGGCGGTAATCTCCATCAACAAGCACAGACATTGGCATCCTTACTCATCCAAGCACTTCGGGACGAAGAAATGCCCACCGCCGCACGTGTCGGGAATTTCTACTGTAACCTCTTCGGTGATGTCGTTGAATTTGACGCACGGGAGTCCGCACTACCGAATAAACCGGTGCCTTACCCGATTTTGACGCTCCGCAGGAAACACAAAACCATGATGGGTGTCCGCGGCGACCTGTTTGTGATGGGCGATAACAAGGGCAATTTTGAGGTGGCTGGATTAGCGATGGAAGGCAGAGCTACACGGCGTCTCAGTGGTGTTCAAGAAGTTGAAGCATACATTCTGGACAAAGATTCAGGAGACATTGTGTATGCCCCCGATCTGGGGAATTATGGTGCGAAACTACTTCCCAATAAAATTCCGATCAACACCCGTAGGCGTGGTTGTCGTGTTGTTACATTTCCGTGTGTATCTACAACTATCTACGACTTGGTAGATCAGCGGTATCTGCGAACCCTTCGGGAACTCGAAGTCTACGATGCCCTCACGGATAGTGCACCGGAGAAGTTCGGGATGTCCAAACCGTGGCAGCAGGAAGGTGTGTCCGCAGCCGAACCCATTGCCCTCGTGTATAGTGAACCTAACACGCGTATCAAAGTTGGCATGGCATACGGACAGATTGGTAAACGTCTCCTTCTCATCAAAGCAACAAAAAGCGGTATGAAGAACCCGACGCTCTATACCGGTGAGGGTTTTGTCGTCCGCGAAAATGGGCAAATTCGCCTCACACCTTACGTCGTTGTCCGAGATATGTGGTGGCTCGACGAGAACCGCTCACGACTTTACAAACGGTTTGGTATCTCCAGCGACCGTCTTGACAAACTCCACCAATTTGCGAACGATTATCTTGCCCGCGCGGAGACCGAATTGCTCCAAAGCGACTATCAACAGGCACTCAAACTCGCTCGTGCGGCGTGGGGTTATGAATCACGCGCATACCCAGATGTCAAACAGACGGGTAACGATGTCGTCAACGGTGTGATGTTCTATCTTGCCCTGCTGATGCCGTTCGCCTACTTCATGGAACGGCTCATTTTCGGCTTTCCGAATATCCATAAACAGATTTTGGGTTCATTCGGCATCTTTTTACTTGTATTCTTCTTCCTCAGCCAGGTTCACCCCGCATTCCAGATTACTACCACACCTGTGATTATTCTAATCGCGTTTGTTGTGCTTGCCTTGACGGTTATTGTCATCAGTATCATTGTCCGAAAATTTGAGGAGCAACTCGAAAAGATCCGACAAGAGGGCAGTAAAGTTTACAAAGCCGATGTCGGTCGGTTGAGTGCGAGCGCTGCTGCATTTAGTCTGGGTATTTCCAACATGCGGAAACGGAAAGGACGGACGATCCTGACCTGCTGTACGTTGGTAATCCTTACCTTTACTGTTATATCGTTTACCTCTGTGCGGACCTTTATGCACCCGAATCGAACGAGCCTTCCGCAAGTGACACCGCGTTATACCGGACTTCTTATCCGCGACCAGTATTGG
The DNA here is from genome assembly GCA_009839745.1 of Candidatus Poribacteria bacterium. Taxonomy (NCBI): domain Bacteria; phylum Candidatus Poribacteria; species Candidatus Poribacteria bacterium. Next base: position 20,266 of record VXPE01000135.1, on the reverse strand, counting down.
CGTCCACTTGAGGAACCGGTGCTTACCTCCGTGCTGAATGACATGCAAAAGACGCAAATCACACTTACCGCCTTAGAACGGCTTTTGGAACGTAAGAACGAACTCTTGGTTAAACAAGGGCAACAACCCGTTGACATCGCGGAAGCACGTAGGGCTTTAGAAGAAGGTGGGTTTATTGAGCAAGTAGACGAAGAGTCCATCTTAATCGTTCGGAACGTCGTCGCACCGCGCGCTTGGTATCAATCCTCAGGAACTGGCGACCAATCGTTTGTCCAACTTACACGCACGGCAAACACAGCAGATACATCGCCACCAACGCATCAACTCACGGGTGAAGCGTTGACTTTCGCGGCAAACATGCTCGTGGGTATGAATGAATCAGAACCCGGTGTCAGTGGTATTGATAGATACCTCCAATACGGAAAATGGTTTGACCCAGCAGATGCCAATGAATGGCCGACGGAGTGGCCTTATGCCATTGTGCTGCCCAAAGGAATGGCAGAATTGCTCAAGATCACCGAAAGCGATATGGGTAAAGCCACCGTCTCTGTTTACGGTGCCGACTTTACTGTCGTTGGTGTCCTCGGTATCGGTTTCAAGGATCTTACTGATAACGATGGCGAAGAACTTACGCCTGTTGATTATCAGTTGATGCAGCAGCAGCGAAGTCGGGGTGCAACGGGTGATGAGACGCTTGAAGGTGAATTACAGAAATACCTCCATCTCACGCCAGACAGTGTCGCTATCCTTCCTTATCAGGTGGTTATGAATCAAGGAGGCACACTCCGAAGTGTTGCCGTTAACATGGAGCCCCAAGAGGATGATCCGAAGTTGTTAGGCGCGATCGATAAGTTAGACCTCATCATGGCACCACTCATGAACCGCATTGCCCTTGACTTCTTTGTAGGACGCGATAAAGACACATATCTCTACAGTAGTATCGGAATGACGAGTTTCAGCGGTATGGGTAACCTGTTCGTACCGATCCTGATCGCCGCGCTTATCGTTCTTAACACCATGTTGGGAGCCGTTTATGAACGGGTACGTGAAATCGGCATCTACAGTTCCGTCGGACTTGCACCTGTGCATATCGCCTTCCTCTTCCTTGCAGAGGCATGTGTATATGCCATCGTGGGTGCGGTGTTAGGCTATCTTATGGGCCAAGCCATCGCAACAACCCTCGTGCATTTCGGTTGGCTCGCTGGGCTGACGCTTAACTATTCGTCAATGTCAACCGTTGTCGCAACAATTATTGTCATGCTTGTCGTTCTACTCAGTACCATGTATCCGGCAATCAAGGCTTCACGGATGGCAGTGCCTGATATCGAACGTAAATGGAAACTCCCAGAACCTGAAGGGGATGTATGGCACTTCAACTTACCCTTTACCGTCCTTGAAGAAGAAGCGCTCGGACTGAACGTTTTTATGCGAGACTATTTCGAGGCACACGCAGACGAATCCGCCAGTGACTTCTACACAGATCAGGTTGCATTCAGTCAAGTGGAGGCTGAAGATTCCTATCAGATTGGGATGATGGTATGGTTGGCTCCTTACGACTTAGGTGTGAGCCAGTCTATCCAGTTTATTACATCTCCGGTAGGTGGTGAAGAAGAGGATCTCTACAAAATCACGTTGGATGTCCATCGTGAAAGTGGTGAGATTGCCTCTTGGAAACGGGTCAATCGACGTTTCCTCAATCTGCTGCGGAAACAACTCCTGATTTGGCGGACCTTCAGTGTAGATATTCGAGCAGAGTTCCATGAACGCGGCAGAACCGAAGGTATGGACACATCGGAAACTGAAGAAGCAGGACAGATGGATCCAGTACCGACCCCAGCGGATTAAAGTCTGAACTATGGCTGTGATGAGATGCTCCCGTAATCAGGGTCCGTCACATAAATCAGAGGAATCATGGAAAAATTAGCAAGTCTTATTATCATCATTGGCACCTTCTTATGGCTGTTTAGTATTTTCGCTCTCGAAGGACGTTGGCAATGGCAGATGTTCTCAGCCATTGTGCTGACGGTTGGTATTTTCTGCGCACATTTCTGGGAAGAATTACGAGACACCGAAGACTCAGGTGAGGAGAAGGATTAGTTGTCAGTTTTAGCAGTTATCAGTTAGTTTTTTCGCAAGAAAAAACCGAACCGACAACTATTAAAACTAATGGAAGGAGAACATTCAATTTGGCGAGAGAAAGAGTATCACAAGCAGATGAATGGCAAGCGTGGGCACAGCGATACGACATTGAAGGTGGTATTCGGACCTTTGAGTCGGGACTAACGGTCAAGGTGTTTGTTGGAGCACTTTTCGTTGGCTTGCTGATGATGCCAGGTTCCATTTATCTCAGTTATGTATCCGGTGAATCCGGTGCTGGTGCAGCACCCTGGGTTGCCGTTATTCTATTCACTGAGCTCGCGCGGCGTTCTTTTACGACTGCCCGACGACAGGAGCTTTATATGCTCCTCGGATTAACAGGTGCAGCTGTCGGAAGTGGACTTCAGTACCGGAACTTTATTTGGTACGCCTACTTTATTAACACGCCACAAGCAGCTTCCTATGAAATCGCCGACAAAATCCCAGAGTGGATTGTGCCAGCAGGCGATTCCGTTGGCGTGCTCACGCGAAGCCTCATACATCCAGACTGGTTTCTGCCTATCGGCATCTACCTGATAGGCAAATTGCTGGGAACCCTGCGTTTTGTCAGTGGACAGTATATTCTGTTCCGACTCACGGCAGATCTTGAACGACTTCCATACCCAATGGCACCGATTAGTGCTCAGGGGGCAACTGCACTCGCAGAAACGACAGGTAAAGAAGAAACCTGGCGATGGCGTGTTTTCTCTATCGGTTCCATGGCAGGACTCATTTGGGGGTTCCTCTATATCGGTGTGCCTTCACTCACTGGTGTCATGATGAGCCAGCCGATTCAGATTCTGAAGATCCCGTGGATAGATTTCACACAGAGCATAGAAGGTTTCGCACCCACTGGTGTTTTCGCCTTCCGAACCGACTTCGGACAGATGCTTTTCGGGTTCGTGCTGCCGTTCCCGATTGTGGTGACGGAATTTATCGCAGCAATGGCAACACAATTTATCTTGAACCCACAGATTCTGTACCGGTATGAGATTCTCCACCAGTGGACTCCGGGTTTGGATGTCCGCGGTGTTGAGTTGTTCAATAGACTGGATTTCTGGCAGAGTGGCGGCATGGGAAAATCCTTTAGTTTCGCAGTTGTAGGGATGGCAGCTTCGGTGCCGATGCTCTTTAAAATGCGGAGAGCCCAAAAAGTGGCAGGCGAACGCGGTTCCTTCGCACCGCCGCCGAATCGTGGGGATTTCCCAATATGGTTGATGGGATTAATGTGGCTCATCGGTATGGGTGGATTTGTATGGCTCATTCACTGGATGGTCCCGAATTTCCCGTTAAGTTTCCTGTTAGGTTATGCTTTCCTATATACACCGATCAATTCGTATATTACTGCCCGAACCTTCGGTGTGTTGGGACGCGACCTTTTTGAGATACCGTATCTACATGAAATCACCTTTATTTTAAGTCGCTATGAAGAGATAGATATCTGGTTCGCGCCACTCCCAGACGAGGACTATGGACGCGGCACTCAGAGTTGGCGAGTCCTTGAATTGACAGGAACGACCTTCACGTCAAATCTCGCGGGTACACTGCTGATTATGCCGATTCTACTTGTCAGTGGAATCATAGTGCTTCACTTTATCTGGAAGATTGCGCCTATCCCGAGTGCCCAGTATCCATTCGCACAGATGATGTGGCCGATTAACGCCACAAATGAGTGTCTCTGGAAAACGTCGCTGCGGGATGGAAACAGTCAGATGCTTCAAGCGATTCGGGGGGATTACATCGCTGCCGGGTTTACCGGAAGTCTCGCAATCTATGGAATGTTGTGGGTATTTAAACTCCCCTCAATGTGGTTCTACGGTATTGTCGGTGGCATCGGCGCGGATCCAGGAAGTATAGTTACACGGCTACTCGGTGCGGTCATTGGACGGTTCTACATGATCAAGCGATTTGGGATGCGGCGTTGGTATATGTACAACCCGGTACTCGCTGCTGGATTTGCCTGCGGCGTGGGTCTTATCGGTATGGGAACTGTTGCAATTGCACTTGTCTCTAAAGCCGTAATCGTCAAGCCCTTTTAATTTTACCTTTTTGGTAGAAAGTTGTAAAGTGTTCTAAAATCTGTGAAGTTGCGAAGTTGCGCAGACTGTTGTCGCTTTTAACTTCCTCACTTGCAAACTTTAGAACACTTGCAAACTTCTTTAACTGATAACTCGCAACTGACAAGTATAAAAAAATGGAATGGACTGTTTTTGGGTGGGCAGGTATAGAATTGGAGATCCCCACGACATGGGAACTGAGTGGGCTTAGCGGAGATCAGAAAACAGGATATCTCCGACTTGACGATCCAGAGATGCCTCGCCTTGAACTTAAATGGGCACATACCCGACGCAAAAAGCCGGATCTTCACGCGACACTCGACGAATACTTCAAACTGATCCGCAAGACGTATAAGAAGGGGACCGAACTTTCCTTCCGTCGGAACGTTAATTTCATCAAAGAAGCGGAATTCTTTGAGGGACGCACCGTTCTCGGTTTCAGTTGGAAGGGGAGTATCCGTGCAAGTGGGCTGATTTTTCACACCGGGAAACGGATTACGATCGTGCAGGTGATGGGACGGCTCAAAGAGAATTGGCGACCTACGGTCCTTCGGGTTTTTGAATCAATTACAGACCGCGGGGACGCACCACTAACATTGTGGAGTGCTTATGGGCTTAAGTTAGGGGTTCCAAAAGAATACAAGCTGGAACGTCAGAAACTGCTCAGTGGCTACCTGCTGTTCGCCTTCGTTGCAAAACCTGTCCGCTTTCAGAGTGCAGTACGGCTTGCGAAACTGGTAAGCAGTCGTCTACGAAATAATGGTTCTTTAGAAGATCATAGAGGCGAAGTAACCTCGGTCGTACCCGATAAAGGGAGCCTGAGTGTGGAGCGATACGGACCAGCAGAGGTGATGCTGAGCGACTATAAAGATACCTCAAATCCATTAGAGACATGGTTTCGCGCCAAATACGCAAAAGCGATTCGTGGCTATGGATTTGAAGTAACATCCGACCCAGATTCGGCGGATGAATGTTTGACGCTTATCGGGGAACAAACACGGCTCTATGATGGTGTGCCATTCAGTCCCGTGCTGATGCTTGATAAGTTATCCAAGAGGACAGCCCTTGTATTTCATCTATGGCGATGCAATCAGTCCAACCGTATCTATGTCATCCAGTCTATCAGCAGTACCGATGTGCGTTCGACCGTTCAAAAGGTTGCCGAAAGTATTAAATGCCATTGATATTGATAATCGGCGTATTATGGGGAGAGCCCTGTAAAAAAACCGTAAAGATCTCCGGTCGCGTTAGGATTAACCAGAAACCGTTGCGAAACGAAGTGGAGCAACGCCTATATTCCCATAATTAGAAATATGCTAAACAGAATTCTATACGCCCTCAAACTTAAGAAACGTCCGGATATGGATCGGACTCGGCTTATGAAGTCGTTCCCCGTTCGGAATCAGTTGATAAACTGGGAGATAGACGACAAAGGCGAAGCCTCACTCGTTGTTCCCCAGAAAGACAAACTCTGGATCCGACTCGCCAGTAAACTCTTTATGCTCCCTGATAGAAGGGTTATTGTCTTAGACTCTATCGGAACTTATGTGTGGCAGATGTGCGACGGTAAGCATACCCTTTCACAGATTATAAAGGGGGTCCAAAAACAGTACCAGTTGACTCGGAAAGAAGCGGAAACGTCCCTCTTTACGTTTATGCAGCAGCTTGGCAAACGGAATTTCATAGGATTCGCCATTCCGGACCGTCAACAGAACGCCCCTGTAACCCCGGAACCCGAACCCGAAAAACAGGGCATTTTTGGATTCCTACAGAAACGGTTTTTCTAATTATGAGCCTTTGGACTGCGCTCTATTCCACTACGCGCCAGTTTCTGAGAACCTGTAGCATAATCTGTTAGATTGTGCAGTTTTAACGGAATTGTAGC